>JBFLYD010000043.1 GCA_040756905.1 Acidobacteriota bacterium | reverse complement strand
CTTTTTCAAATTCTGATTTCATCGAAAAAGTGGCCGGAATAAATCGGAATGGGTGGCCACTTTCAATCAGAATCAGTGGCCGGTTTGAATCGGAATCGATGGCCACTTTGGATCGGAATATACACATTCAATACAATCTTTATTTGATTGAGAGAGAGAATAATTATGTAGTATTAATATAGTTAATATGGTGAAGATAAAATGTCTAATTATGAGTGCCACAGTATATATAAATTTACCACATAAGCAATTATAAATCAAAGTTTTGTAGTAAGCGAACTTAATGTGTGGTCAAGAAGGGCAAGCTGATTTAAATTGAAATAAATTGAAAATTTATGGTAATATTTTTTATAATGAAAATCAAAAAAGTAATTTTACTTTTAGTATCAATTGAGTTCATCTATTCAGCAGAAATATCCGATATTAAATTAAGATTTTACGAGGATGACCTTTTTTTATCATTCAGAGTTGATGAGGCATTTACCCAGAAAGTAATAGATAGGGTAAGAAGCGGATTGGAAACAAATTTTATCTATAAGATTCATATTTCAAAGGATAGGAATTTCTGGAGAGATAAGGTATTGATAAAGAAAGATATTATTTCAACTGCTAAATTTGATGTTATAAAAAAACAGTATAATTTAACCAGAAAAATTGATAATCAGATAGTTGAAAGTTCGTTTACGGATTCTGAAAAAGAAATGAGATTATGGATGACTCATATCTCTGAGGTAAAAATATCTCTTTTATCAGTTTTGAAAAAAGAAAGCAGATATTATTTGAGGGTTAAAGGTATTTTACTTAAAAGGTCTTTATTGAAAATTGTTCCATCCAATCTTTCGACAAAGTGGAAGAGAAAAGATTTTATTTATTAATTAAAAAATGGAACAGAAGAAAAGAATAAATAGAATTATTATCACGCTCCTCCTTTTATTATTTTTACTCCTGATATTCATTCAGATATTTATAATGAAATCCAAGGAATTGTCCATTGAGATTCTTTCAAACATGGCTTTAAATTTTTTTCTTTTCAACATAATTATAATATTAATCCTTACTCTATTGTTTGTTCTTGGCAGAAACTTATTAAAGCTTTACACTGAAAGGAAAAATAAAATTCTGGGCTCCCATTTTAAAACAAACCTTGTGATATTTTTTATCGGTTTTTCCATCATTCCTACATTACTTCTTTTCATTTTTGCTTCAGACCTGATAAACAAAAACATAGAGAGCTGGTTTAAAACTCCAATTGATGAGGTTATTAAAAATTCTCAATCAATTGCTGAAGCTTACTATTCAAAAATTGAAGAAAATGCCCAGATATTTTCGGTTGCAATGTCTGAAGAAATTGAAAAAAAATACCTGTATTTACTCCAAAATAGAGATTTGCTTCAGGATTATTTTAAAGAGAGGATGTTTAAGTATAAACTTGATTTCCTAACTGTATTAATAAATGGAGATGAATTTACATTGATAAACCCTGCTCTTCCCTTAGAAGATTACAAGGAAATACCACCGTTAATGATTGAGAAAGCTTTTAGTGAAGGTTATTTAAAAAAAATCGACCCCATGGGGAAAGGCGAGATTGTAAGATATGGAACTGTCTCGAGTTTTGGATCATCGGTGAAAATGCTTACAATAATAGGAAAATTCATTCCAGAAAGTCATTTTCGAAATTTAAGAAGAATATCAGCCGATTTGCAGAAATATCAACAGATAAAAATTTATAAAGATCCTATGAAAACTACTTATTTTCTGCTTCTTTTATTCATCACATTGCTTCTTATATTTGCAGCAAGCTGGCTCGGGTTTCATCTTGCAAAAGGGATTACATTACCCATTGAAAAGTTGGCAAGTGCTACAAAGGAGGTATCAGCAGGTAATCTGGATGTGAAAGTTGAACATCCGGCAACCGGAGAACTTCAAATTCTTATAAATTCGTTTAACAACATGATTAATGAATTAAAGGAAAATCAGATTTATATAGCTCAAAAGACCGATGAGCTTGAAAAAAGAACCAAATTTATTGAAACAATTTTGAATAATGTATCAACTGGTGTAATTACACTCGATTCGAATGGAATGATTACAACTGCAAATCCTTCTTCTTTAAAAATTTTAAATTTGAATGAAGATAATGTATTGGGGAAGAGCTATACTCAGATTTTTAATTTACCCCAATACTTAGATATAAAAAATACAATAGAGAAGGCATTCAAAAGTAAATTCAAGATAACAGAAAGGGAAATCGGTCTTGACCTGGATGGAACATCAATAAGTCTTACTTTAAATCTAACTCCTTTAAAAGACACAGGCAATAAATTTTTGGGAATGATTATGGTTCTTGATGACCTTACTCAATTGATAAGAGCCCAAAAGATGGTGGCCTGGAGAGAAGTTGCTCAAAGAGTTGCCCATGAAATAAAAAATCCATTGACCCCGATCCAGCTCTCGGCAGAGAGGATCTTAAAAAATATAGACAAAAGCAATAGAGAATATAAAAAGATAGTAGAAGAAGGGGTTAGTACAATAATGAAAGAAATTGATTCAATAAAGAAACTGTCAACCGAATTTTCAAAATTTGCAAGAATGCCGGTTCTTCAATCAAAACCATCGAGCATTCATAAAGTAATAGATGAGATAGTAGACATGTTTAAAGAAATGTTTCCAGAGGTAAACTTTCAAGTTAATTTCGCCTATAATGTCCCTGAAAGAGTAACTTTTGATCCGGATCAGATGAAAAGAGCACTGATTAACGTATTAGATAATGCAGTTGAAGCGATGGAAAAACGAGGGGATATCACCATATCAATTTCATACAATGAGGACTTACAGTATATAAAGATAGAAATTGTCGATACCGGTCCAGGTATTCCCCCTTCCGAAAAACATAAGCTGTTCACCCCTTACTTTTCTACAAAAAAGAGAGGAAGGGGTCTCGGCCTTGCGATAGTTAATGAGATAATCTCTGAACACAATGGCTATATTTCGGTTGAAGATAATAGCCCCAGGGGAACGAAATTCATAATAGAACTTCCTGTGTGAAGAAAATAGAAAATGAAAAATGCAAAGATTTTAATTATTGATGATGAGCTGGGTGTTCGAAATTCTCTTAAAGGAATTCTTGAAGATGAATCATTCATTGTAAAAGATTTTGAAAAGGGGGAGGATGGAGTAAGAGCATTTCAGAGAGAGGGATATGATTTAATCCTTTTAGATGTCTGGTTGCCTGGTAAGGATGGATTGGAAATTTTGAAAAAGGTAAAGGAGATTGATGAGAATTGCCCTGTTATTATGATATCAGCTCATGGGACGATTGAGACAGCAGTGAAAGCAACAAAATTAGGGGCTTATGATTTTCTTGAAAAACCATTGTCTTCAGAAAAAGTTATACTAACAATAAATAATGCTCTTAAACAAAAGAAACTGGAAGAAGAAGTTTCGCTTTTAAGGGATAAAATAAAAGCCAAATATGTACTTGTTGGAGAAAGCAAGGCAATAAAGAAATTAAAAGAACTGATTGATTATGTTGCTCCTACAAATGGAAGGGTTCTTATCGCAGGAGAAAATGGCACAGGGAAGGAGCTGGTAGCAAGATTAATTCATGAAAAAAGCCACAGAAAAGACAGAAATTTTGCAGAAATCAATTGCGCTGCAATTCCTGAAGACTTGATAGAGAGTGAACTATTCGGATATGTAAAGGGAGCATTTACAAATGCATTAAAGGATAAAAAAGGAAAATTTCTATTATCAGATGGAGGCACTCTATTTCTCGATGAAATAGGAGACATGAGTTTAAAAACACAGGCAAAAGTTTTGAGGGTAATTGAAGAACAAAAGTTTGAACCATTAGGCTCTACCGAGCAGATTTTTATTGATACTCGAATTATAGCCGCCACAAATAAAAATTTAGAGGAAGAGATAAAAAAAGGAAGTTTCAGAGAAGATTTATATTTCAGAATAAATGTTATTCCAATTTGTGTACCACCATTAAGAGAAAGAAAAGAAGACATCCCCCTTCTTTCAGAATATTTTTTAGATCTTTTTTATAAAGAATATGGAAGGGAGAAAAAAATTTTGACATCAGAAGCTATTGATATTTTAATGAACTATAACTGGCCTGGAAATGTGAGAGAGTTAAAAAATTTAATAGAAAGGTTAGTAATAATGGTGAGAGAAACAAAAATAACAGAAAAAGAGATTTTGCTTCCAGAGAGAAAATCTGAATATTCTGAAAGAGTTGATTTTTTGAGTTTACAGGAGGCAAAGGATTTTTATGAGAAAGAATTTATTTTAAGAAAATTGAAAGAAAATGGATGGAATATTTCTAAGACCGCAGAAATTTTAAAAATGGAGAGGAGCAGTCTTTATAAAAAAATGAAAGCCTATGGAATTTCGATTGAGAGATAATTTAAATTTGTATAATATCAACTTTATATAAAGAGACCTCTTAAAAAGCTCCAGATGCAAGGCGCAGTGAAGCTTTGAGCGGAGGCGTACTTCCTGTACGTTGGAGCGATAAAGCTGAGACTGCAACGCAGCAAATGGACTTTTTCAGAGGTCTCATACAATTTTATATACAAGGGCAGGTTAATATTATGCTTAAATTTATTGTTAATTTTATCGTTATTTTTGTGTCATCTTTCATTTTTTTTAATTCAAAAGTAAGGGCAGAAGATGATACATGTTTTACCTGTCATGGTGATAGAGATTTAAAAAGGAGAGATGGTTCATCCCTTTTCATTGATGAGGGTAACTACAAAAAATCTGTTCATAAAAAAACTGGGTTTTCATGCGTTACCTGCCATGTTGATTTAGAAAATATCCAAGATTTTCCCCATGATGAAAAGCTTAAAAAGGTAGACTGTGCCAAATGTCATTCAGATATAGAAGAAGAATATAAAGAAAGCATCCATTTTAAAACATCTTATGGAAGATCCAAACCAGCTGATTGCATTTTGTGTCACGGAAGTCATTATATATTTGAAAAAAGCAATCCACAGTCAAGTATACATCCCCTTAAATTACCAGGAACATGTGAAAAATGCCATTTTAATAATGTAGAGACTCCACGGGGAATAGGATTTGTAAAGAAATACGGAGAAAGTGTCCATGGAAAGGCAATTTCTAAAGCCGGGTTGATTGTTTCTGCAACCTGTTCATCCTGCCATGGAGCTCATGATATTAGAGATGTAAAAGATCCGCAGTCAATGATTCATAGAAGAAAGGTGCCGTATACATGTGGTAAATGTCATGAAGGAATATTATCCGATTATTTAGAAGGAGTTCATGGAAAGGATTTTGTAAAAGGAATTAAGGATGTTCCTGTATGTACTGACTGCCATGGAGAACACGAAATTTTGTCTCATTTACAGAATAAGTCCCTTGTTTATGCAACAAAAGTTGCAGAAAATTGTAGCAAGTGTCATGACGATGAAACATTATCAAGAGAATTTGGGTTACCTTCATACAGGATGAAGACTTACCTTGGTTCATACCATGGAATCGCTTCTGAATATGGGGAAACAAGAGTTGCCAACTGCGCAAGCTGTCATGATTATCATAATATCAGGCCCTCAAATGACCCAAAATCTTCAATTTACCTAGACAATATTCCAAGTACCTGTGGCAAGTGTCATCCAAAAGCAGGGCCAAATTTTGCAAAAGGAAAGATCCATGAGTGGAGAGAGAAAAAGTCAAATATCTGGGGTTTTATTATAAAAAAATTCTATACAATCTTTATAAGTGTTTTAATTGGAAGTTTTTTAATTTATATATCAGTTGACCTTATAGCAAAATACAAAAAAAATAGAAAAAGAATTGAAAGATTTTAGTCAATGGGAACCTAAATGGTCAGAAAAGAAATTGAACGGAAGGCTCGCCGCAATCCCGCCCCGCCCTCTGTGTTTTATCTTGGCACGAGAGACATGATTACAAGGGAAGGATGTGATTAGAAATATCTCCAATAAAGCCAATAGCTTAGAGGGCAGGACAGGTAAGGCGAGCAATATTAATGATAAAATACCTTACCGTCGAAGAATCCCCGCCATTTATTGCGGGGTTCTTCAAATCAGATTAGGAGAAAGAGTGATGGAGGAAAGAATTTTGATTCGCGACGATGAAGAATTTGAAAGGATGAGTTTAAACGAAAGAATCCAACATGTTCTGTTAATCATTTCTTTTTTTGTTCTGATTATAACTGGTTTTCCAATTTTATTTTACGAATTTAAAGCTTTCAAATGGCTATTCTTCTTCCAGGGAAGTTTTGCTTTAAGAGGCATTCTACATCGCATTGCTGCAGTGTTGTTAATAGTTCTTTCGGTATATCATGTTTTTTATGTAATCTTCTCTGACCGAGGGCGAAACAATGTGAAACAGTTAATGCCGAAATGGAAAGATGTACAGGATGCTTTTGGAATATTTATGCATAATTTGGGATTTACTCGATTCCTGTATAAGAGGGATATATTAAAAAATTTTTTTAACAGAAATCCCTCCTGGCTTTTTTTAGAGCCACCAAAATTTGAGCGATATAATTTTATTGAGAAATTTGAATATTTAGCAGTGGTCTGGGGGTCATTTGTAATGATAATCTCAGGTTTCTTTCTCTGGTTCGAAGAAGTTTCAATCGCGCTCTTTCCCAAATGGGTTTATGACGTGTTTAAAATTATTCATGGTTATGAAGCATTGTTAGCATTTTTGGCAGTGATAGTATGGCATATGTATAATGTCCATTTAAACCCTGAAAATTTTCCAATGAGTAAAATCTGGATAACAGGAAAAATTACTGGAAAAGAACTTAGACTTCAGCATCCTCTTGAATATGAAAGAATCTTAAATGAAAGAAAGAAAAGAGGTCAACCACCCCTTCGCTCAGAAGATGGTTGACCTCTTATTAAATAAGTTTATTATTATTACCAATGTAATTTTAATTCTATTTACTTGGAACTGGATGAGCGATTGATGTCCAGCTTGTTTTAAAATCAAATTCTTTTACTTCATGGTATGAGTTATCTTTCTTATGGCAGGTTAAACAATGCATTTTTATAGCATCTTCATTAGCATAAACAATTAACCCATTCTGAATGGAAAGATCTCTATTTTTCATTACATTCATAGCTTTGTAATCATTTCCAGCTCCATGGCATGCTTCGCATCCTACTCCGTCAGCTTTTAAATTTGGTGCAGCACCAGCATAGGGAGAATGGCAGGAAAGACATTTCTCATTTTCAGAAGGGTTTGAAATTCCTGCTTTATTCCCGATTTCTTTTGCTTTATCAGAGGAAAGAGCTTGGAATGATTTTGAATGTTTGGATTCCATCCATTTTCCATATTGGTTGCCTGACTTTTCTGTTTTATGACAGATCTTACATTTGTCGACACCAATGTATTGATGCTGTCCATATGAAAATGACACAAATGTAAATAAAATGACGAATACAAATAAAAGTTTTAACAGCCCTTTCTTCATATCTTCCTCCCGATTTTAATAATCAAAAAATATATATTTATTAATTTTAGACATAATGTCAAGTTTTTTAGAGGTGGGTACATCCGAATTTTTTAAGATGCTTGTTCTTACAATTTAATAGTGATCAACAAGGGTGACTTCGAAAACACGCTGTATTTTCCCCAGTCCCGCACTAACTTATTATTACCTAATACAAACGCATTAAATAAATTGTAGGGCAACCCTTTAGAGCCTGCCCCGAACTTGATTCGGGGGTTGCTTAATGCAAGGCTAAAGCCTTGCCCTACATGTAACAATATTTTATGCGTTTGCTATAAATTAAGGAATTCATAATATCTCTACTTCAATCACTTAATTTTTTTGGAATGAATACAGTTAGTGCGGGAGCACTCATGCTTTGCTCTTCCTCCCCAATTCATTGGGGAGGAAACCATGCCCGCTCCGCATTCGTGACGGTTTTCAGGAACCTTCGGTTTCTCCGCCACCCTTCCTGCTCACTCTTTTCTTTGTTAGAAAAATTGTTAAGTTCAAAAAATACAATTTTGAAAAATTCGGATGTGTCCCTAATTTTAAATTTTAATTAACTCAATCTTTAGAATCTTCTTTGTTTTTTCAGTTATTTTAAAATTTTCTGAAACTGGAAGAGAGAATACCCATATAATTTCATTCTCTGATAAAAAAATTGGATATTTATCCCTTTCCCTTGGGAGAATGCTTTTCTCTCTGAAAATTTCATTTATAAATCTTTTCCCATAGGCTCCCAATGGTTTGTATCTATCACCATTTTCCCTATTTCTAATATGGATGGGAAAACTTATCTTATCAAAGTCAAGATAAACTCTTTTTCTATCATCAAATTCAGTATAAATTCTATTTTTTATATCAATTAACTCAGCATGGAAGCTAAAACCTAATTCCTTTATGTATATTTTTTCGTTAGGATTGAGCTCGAAGGAATAATTTATTTTTTCTGGTTTTGATGTTTTATTGAACAGGTAATTTCCTTCCCTTCGAATAATGTATCTTCCAGGAAGAATTATTTCCTTTTCTTTTTTAAGATTTAGGATGTCTTCTACATGTTTGAATGATATTCGTCTTAAAGAGCCTATAATATTTTTTAAAAATCTTCTTACAATCCTTCTTTTTGCGGCAAGTGAATAACTAATTAGTTTTTCAAGATTTATTGCAAGAGAGCCATCGAATAAATCTATAACTTTATCGTAAATATCTGCTTCCACTAATTCGTTCAACTCATTTTCCTCTCTGATAATTTCTGCAGCTTTTGCAATGTTGGAGATGAGTTTTTTTCCAAAGTCTCTTTGGAGGTATGGGATTAACTCATGCCTTATCCTGTTTCTCAAAAATTTTACATCCAGATTTGTCTTATCCAATCTATAAGACAGGGTTTTTTCTTTTAGATAAAATTCAATTTCCTCGCGGCTCAGTTCTATTAAGGGTCTTATGATACTTCCTTCACTTACTGGAAAAATAGAAGATAAACCAGTTAATCCTGAGCCTCTTAAAACTCTTATTAGAAAAGTTTCCGCTTGATCGTTAAGATTGTGGCCCAGGGCAATTTTCTGAGCTTTTATTTCATCTGCAAGTTTATAGAAGAAATCATATCTTAAAATTCTTCCTGCTTCTTCCAGATTAACCTTTTTTTCCTTTGCAAACCTTTTCACATCGCAGGAGAAAACTTTTATAGAAAGGTTCAGGGATCTGGCGATTTCTTTAACGAATTCTTCATCATCTTCAGATTCTTTTCCTCTCAACTTATGATTAACATGACAGAGATAGATTTTTATCGGAAATGTTTTTTTATAATCTAAAAGAAGATGAAGAAGAGCAACTGAATCAGGTCCTCCAGAGAGTCCTACGATAACTAAATCGTTCTCAGAAAGAAGATTGTATTTTTTTATGGTATTCCTGAATTTTTCATCGACTACTTTTAAATTGAGCATTTATTCTTTTAATGTAGTGTGATGTTCCATAAATATCTTCACAAACAAACAACTTCTCATAAAGCACACTGAAGGGGTATGGGGAAGGCACTTCCCCAGCCTGGAGAGCGAAGCGTCTAAGGAGATCTTTCTCCCATAGGGAAAGCGTTGTGTCACAATAGAATAAGGAAAGGTATTTAAGTGATACAGTAGTAGGATATGGCGGTGAAGGGAATCGAACCCCCGACCTAGCGGATATGAGCCGCTTGCTCTAACCATCTGAGCTACACCGCCTTGCCTTAATTTTATGGGATTTAGAGAAATGTGTCAATCTTGCGGTTTTTCGACTCTTATTTCACCTGGAGAAGCATAAAAATCAATGTTTTTTCCTTTGGCATCGTAAGCTTTTAGATTCATTATTTCAACAATTGTGGTTCCCTCAGAAATCGCTTGGAAGGTAATTTTTAATAATGGCCCTATTCCTGATGCTCCTTTTGATAAGATTGGTGAGCTTATTCCGACAAATATTTCTCCTGCTGAATTATCAATGTTTTTTAATATCGCTCCAGGCTTTCCATCTATGTAAAAGAAAGATTCCAGACTGACATCTTTTGCTTTGGCAATTTTCGGGTCAAATTTGATCGAAAAATTTATGTTTGAAACAGGTGTTTCAGCTTCTGCTACAATGCTTAAATCAAATTCCTTTTCTGGAAGAGATACGATTGAAGAAGGAACGAATGAAAGGGAATTGAAAACTTCTTTTTTTTCAACTTCCTCTGGTTTTATTTCTTCTATTAATCTTTCTTCTGGTCTTAACTCAACATAAGGAAATGAACCAGGAAGTGCTGCTCCCTCTTCAGGTCCAATCCATAATGGTTCTAAATCCTTTGCCTGAATTGGCAGAATTCTTACTATGTGGGGAGTTAAAGTTAAGATTATATCAGTTTGAGTGATTTGTGTTTCATCCGTTGATAATAAATCCCCTAAGATTGGAATTCTTCTTATTCCAGCTAATCCTTTTAAAGATTTTCTTTCATCATCCCTTAAAAGTCCTGCAAGAAATGATGTCTCTCCCTCTTTTAGTCTGATTATATTTGAAACCTCTCGATTTCCAATTATCGGGAGGTCTGCATATCCATATCCTGCAAGGGAAGTAATTGAGATTTTTACCTCAAGACTTATTTCTTCTTTTGAATGAATTTTTGGTGTAATCTTAAGGACAATTCCAACGTCTTTGTATTCATAGGATACAACTGGCTGTTGAGGAATACCCCCACCAGCGAATGGAGTGAAAGTTGTGATTGGAACAGGAATTTTGTCTGTTATCAGGAAGGATATCTCCTTAGAATCAACCCCCCTTAACTTTGGCTGGGCAATAATTTTTGTATGGGCATCAGTTTCAAGGAATCTTAGAAATGAGGTTGGTATGTTGAGGAAAAAATCAGAAGACTTGAACGGAGTTAATTTATCAATGCTTATCCATCCTTCAAGGCTTTCAGGTGGCTCATATTTCATTCCAATAGTATATAAGCCAAAGTCAATTCCATATTGTTGGAGCTTAGTTCTGTTAACTTCCATAATTTCCAGCTCGATCAATACCTCGCCAGTTGGCTTGTCGAGTTTTTTTATTATTTTTTCAATATTGTTAAGAATAAAAGGGCTTTCTCTTACTGTGATTGAGTTTGAAGTTTTGTCCACTGCAATATTCTGGGTCCTGAAGATAAGAGAGATGATCTGTCTTAGAGAATCTGGGTCAGCATACTGCAGATAGAATGTTTTCAATGCATTTACCTCATACTGTCTTCTTTTAATCGGATTATCTGGAACTATGATCAGAGTTTTCGGGTCAACAACTCTCCAGAAATTTTTTGATACCATGCAAAGAGAGCCAAGAGCCTGTTCAAAATTCATATCTTCAAGGGAGATTGTAATAGGTATATCTCTGAATGTTTCGTCAAAGAGTATGTTCACTTCAGCCCATTTCGAAAGAGCTTGGAATATGGATTTTAAACTTGTTTCTGTAAACTTCATTTTTAGCTTTTCTTCTATGGGTTTTATTCTTACCGGAAGTTGTAATTCTTCAACTTTTTCTTTTTCGACCTCTTTTTTCTCTTCGATTTTTACCATCTCTTCTATTATCATTAAGTTTGAAGGGTCATAATTCAAAGCATTTCTGTACTCTTTTAGTGCTTCTTCTCTATCCCCCTTTTTAAGGAGCTCCCTCGCATTTTTAAGATGAAAAATTGATGCTTCGATTTTTGCTCTTATCAAACTCATTCTATAAACTGAATTTTTTGGAGACTCCTTTAAAGCTAATTCATAATATTTAATTGCCTTTTCAAAGTCCTTGTTCATTGAAGCCTGAAGTCCTTTTTTATAGTATTCATTGTAGACTGCACAGGAAGTTAAAAGACAAGCAACTATGATTAATGTAAATATTTTTTTCATTGTTTTTCCTCCAGATTAATTATAAGTTTTTTTCCATTTGGAACTAATATCTCAATTTCTTTTTCAGTTATTTTTATTATTTTACTTCCATCCATTAGAATCTCCCCTTCTTCTACAATCAGGATAGTATCGTTCAAGTTCAATACTGCAATTTTTTTCTTACCTCCATGAATAATTCCAATAAATTTAATTTCTAATTCATTTTCTTCATTTTTTAGCTCTTCATTTTTTGTTGTATTTTTTAGAGAGGGACTATTATAGTGAGGAGAGAAAAGATTTCGTTTTGGCATTTCTATTTTTTCCGATTTCTTTTTTAGAAGATCAGTCTTCAGAATTTTTTTATCTTTTTCTTTTCCTATAGAATGAAGCTCCGATATCGATAATATGAGTAACATACTTATTATTATTCTTGAATTCATTTTAGATATGCGTATAATTTTATTTTGATTTCTAATTCATCCTGAGAGATATTCGAAAAATTCAATTTATTTATCATTACAAAAATATCTTTATTTTCCACTGCATCTAAAAACTTTGTAAAATTGAAATAATTTCCTCTAATTAAAAAATCTAACTCATAAAGGGATATTCCCTCACCAATTTCTCTGAGTGAATACCTGATATTATTGACTTCGAGCCCAGATGATTGAGAAAGTCTGTCGATTTCTTTTCTAATGGGAATTATTCCCTCTCCTGACGGAAAAAAATATTCCTTTTCAACCTGCTTTAAATCTGAAATTGCCTTTTCCCAGTTAATCTGCCTTTCTTTTATTTCATTAAATTTTTCTCTTAGGTTAAGAAAGGATGTTCTTTTTGAATTGTATTCATCGATTGTTTTCACGTAAGAGCTCTTATAATTTGTAAGGAACCATTTATTAATAATCAGATTTAAGAAAATTAGAAATATTAAAAAATAGATAACTTTTTTTTCTCTATCTGTTATTATCATTTTTTATTTTAGTACTATTGATGATGATATTAAAAGCCTGCCTTCACTTTTTTTCTCTTCGAGTATTGAAATATTTTCTACCTTTGGTTCTTTTTTGATGTTTTCTACAAAATTCAAATATGTTCTTAAGTCCTGAAATACAATACTTGTATCTAAAATTTTTTTATCACCCATTCTTGGAGAAAGGGAAAGAAGATAGGAAGAAGGGGGCAGATATTTTTCAAGTAAGGAAAAAATTGAGATCCATGAAAAAGCTTTATTTTCAATTATTTTATTTATTATTTCAATCTTTTTACCATAAATGCTTTGAAATTTTTTTAGGGATGCGTTAAATTCAGCGTTTTCTTTCTCCATATTTTTAATTTGTTTGTTAATATTTTCGATTTCCTGAATAAGAGCCTTTTTATTTTTTGATGTTTTATAATAGTTAAATAAATTGTTTGACATTAAATAAGATACTGCAAAAATAAGAATTGTGCTGATTGTTAAGAAAAGTTTTTTATTTCTTGGAGGATTTGAAGCTAAATTTATCTTTATTTCCACTATTCTCTCCAGAGGGGAATTCCCATTAGAGGTCTTAATATTTCAGACAAATCATTCGGGATTTTTTCAAAGTCTGATTCAGAAATATTTTTAAAATATTTGATTTTATCTTTGTAATTTTCCTGTTGGATTTTGATATTATTCTTTCCAGCCATATCTCTAATCCATATGCTTTCCATGACTTTATTTTCCCTTTCCTCAATCCATTTTATAGTTGAAGTTATTTCACTGGAGAATCCTTCATCAATCAGGGGTTCATTTTTTATCCTGTAAATTATCGGTTTATTATTAGCCATGGCAAAGAATGATGTGTAGCTTAAATCTCGATTTACCAAAAGCAAGTTTCTCTCATTCTTTAAGCAATTGTATAATGTAAATGTTGGAATATTTACGTAAGAAATTTTTTTTCCCATGGAGTTGAAGAATATTTCCCATTCTGATATTACATTTTCATTAATTGCAAGAGCTAAGATGTTATAAATTCCATTTCCATTTTTGAAAATGTCATACGAGATTCTTAAGTTTTTATCAATTGGAACAGATCTTTTTATTTTCCATTTAACAAATTCAATCGCCTCCCTTTTTTCTCTTGGAAATGAGTTAGATGAAAATATGAATACTTTAGATGAGCTTTCAGGGATTAACAATGAAATGCATGGCTCTTTTTTGAATTTGTTCAATTCAATGGATAATACATCCTTTAGTTTTTTTTCATCAAGAATATTTCTGTCTTTCCAGTCTTCATTTATTATTCCTTCTTCAATTTTTCTGTAGAAATTATTTTTTATTTTTCCTGTTTTTAATTCTCTCTCCATCCCAGAAATGTATTTTGATGTTATTTGAATATTTACCGCTGGAAAGTAAGATCGGAGAAAAAAATTTTTTAATCCTTCTAAGAATAATTTCATTATTCTACAAATGTTACTTTATTCAATTCCTTAAGGCTTGTGATTCCTTTTATAACTTTTTCAATGCCAGATTCTCGTAAGGGTACCATCCCTTCTGATTGAGCAACTTTTTTTATTTCTGAGGTAGGCTTTCTTTCAAGAATCATTTCTCTTATTCTATCAGAAAGCTCGAGGATTTCAGCAATGGCTGTTCTCCCTTTGTAACCTGTATGATTACAGTATCTACATCCATTGGGTTCATAAAAATTTGCTTCCTGACTTAAAGAATAATTTATTCCTGAACTTTTTATTTCTTCTTCACTATAAACCACTTTCAATTTACATTTTTCACATAAGACTCTTACGAGACGCTGAGCTAAGATACAATTGAGGGAGGATACAAAACTATACGGGTCAACTCCCATGTGGATGAATCTTCCGATAACATCGAAAACATTGTTTGCGTGAACTGTGGTAAAAACAAGATGCCCTGTCAGAGCAGATTGAATTGCAATCTGAGCTGTTTCCGGGTCCCTTATTTCTCCTACCATGATTTTATCCGGATCATGTCGCAGGATTGACCTCAATCCCCTTGCAAATGTCAGCCCCTTTTTTTCATTTACCGGAATCTGAGTTATCCCCTGAATTTGATATTCAACCGGGTCTTCTATGGTTATTATCTTATCCTCAGGAGATTTAATTTCATTCAAAGCCGCATAAAGGGTTGTTGTTTTTCCAGAGCCAGTGGGTCCTGTTACGAGAACCATTCCGTAAGGTTGGGTTATATACTTTTTAAATTTTTTTAGGACTTCATCTGAAAAGCCCAAATGGTCAAGCTTTAATTCTGTGAGTGCTTCAGTAATCATCTCCTTGTCGAGTATTCTTATAACAGCATCTTCTCCCCAAATCGAGGGCATTATCGAAACTCTAAAATCGATCGTTCTATCCTTAATTTTTAGCCTGAACCTTCCATCCTGAGGGACCCTTTTTTCGGAGATGTCAAGTTCTGACATAACTTTTACTCTCGAGATTATGGAAGACTGAAATTTTTTATCGATCGGTTCCATTGCAGGATAGAGCACTCCGTCAATTCGGTATTTTATCAAAACATTTTTTTCTTTTGATTCTACATGAATATCAGAAGCTCTTTTTTGAACAGCTGAAAATATTATCGAATTAATCAATTTTATTATTGACTTATCGCCTTCAACCAGCTTCTCAACTGAAATTTCCTGTTCTTCTTCGCCTTCTTTTTCAATAATCTGGACAATGAATCCTTCTGTGGCTTCTTTTAGGAGTTCATCTGAGATTTGGCTTCTTCTCAATGCTTCAAGAATTTGATGGGGAGGCGCAGCGAAAATTTTCAATTTTTTTCTTGATACAAACTCAATCTCATCAATCGCTGTGATATTTGAAGGATCACCGATAGCAATACTTAAAATTCCATCTTCTTCTTTGAATGGAATAAAATTGTACCTATAGAGAAAATCAACAGGAAACAATTTTAGCAACTCTCCGTTTATCGGAGCTGAGAGGATATCAATTTTATCCTTCATCATCTCACTATCCTGATTATATTAAATAATGGAACATAAACAGAAAGAAGAATTCCGGCTATTAAAATTCCCATGAATATAATTACTACTGGCTCAACGAGAGAAACAAGAGAAGAGTATGCAGATTCATTCCTATCTTCATAAAAGACAGCCACATCATTTAACATCGAATTAAGGGAAGCAGTAGATTCTCCAACTCTTATCATTTCAATTGAAATTGGAGGAAATATGTCTGTTTTTTCAAGAGAGTTTGAGAGGCTTTCTCCTCCCTTTATGTATTCTGGAATTTTCTCTAATTTTTTTTTGAGATATAAACTCCGGATTGTTTTTGATGCTGTCTCAGCAGCAGATACAAGTGGAATTCCTCCCTGCAGAAGAAGGCTTAATGTTCTGCAGTAGATAGATATTGTATTCCTTATTATAAAGCCTGAGATATATGGTGATTTTACAAAAAATTTATGAAAGAAGAGCATCCATTTTTCTTTCTTTACCATCCGAGAAAGAAAAATTCCAATGATAATAATTAAAATAAAAATGTATAAAATGCTTTTTTTCATGAAAAGCGCGATCGATATTAAGAGATTGGTTATAAAAGGAAGACTCGCCTCAAAATCCTTGTAGAAAGAGTAAAATCGTGGAATAATAAAAGAAAGAAGGGCTGCAAGAATTATCAGAGAAAATATAAATAAAATTACTGGGTATGCAAGAGCCATTTTTATTTTTTGTTTTAGTAATGAAATCGCTTTTAAATATCCGATGAATCTTCTGAGTGTCTCTTCTAAGTTTGCTGTTCTTTCTCCAGCCAGAAGTGACGCAGTGTATATTTTAGAGAAGTGAATCTCCCATTTTGAAAACGCTTCTGATAAAGATTTTCCTTTTTTAAGGTCCTCTTTTACTTGGAAAAGTATTTCTTTGAGTTTAAGATTTTTCATTTTCTCCATTGAGATCTCAATAGCCTTCAATATTGGGATTCCTGATTTTATAAGAGCCAGAAATTCTTGATTGAAAATTATAAAATCCAGTGGTTTAATTTTTCGTGAAAGGGAAATACTCGGTCTTGATAAAGAATAGCTCCAGTCTTTTTTTATCTTTAATAAAAAATAACCCCTCATTTCAAAGTAATTCTTTACCTCTAATTCGTTTTCACCAAGGAATGATTGAACTATTTCATTTCCTTTATCATCAAGCATTCTGCATACATAATTTGGCATATAAATCTATTTTTGAGAATATAGGATTACCCCTCTTTTGTCAATATAACCTGAAGAGACCTCTGAAATAGTCCATCTGCTTCGTTGCAGTCTCAGCTTTATCGCTCCAACGTACAGGAAGTACTCCTTCACTCAAAGCTTCACTGCGCCTTGCATCTGGAGCTTTTTAAGAGGTCTCTTCTATACTATACAGAGAAAAAATAATCAATCTTATGTTTTTTAAATAAATTTAATTTATGAAGCTCGTTTTAAACTAAAACTTGTAAAATTAAATTATCTTTTATCCATCGGGACATAATGAGCGTCAATTGATCCTATGTATATGGCTCTTGGTCGATAGATTCGATTGTCAACTAATTGCTCGAGTATCTGGCATGTCCAGCCAGTTATTCTTGAGATTGCAAATATTGGAGTAAATAGATCCATCGGAATATCCATCGCGCTGTAAATCAAACCTGAGTAGAAATCAACATTTGGGTAGATTCCCTTTGCTTCTCCAAGAGTTTCTATCATTATTTTCTCTATGAGTTTTGCCATTTCCAACCATTCTTTCATATCTTTTCGGACTTCAGCAAATTTTTCTGCATAACTTTTCAAAATGGCTGCTCTCGGGTCGTAGTATTTATATACTCTATGTCCAAAACCGCTTATCTTCTTTTTGTTTGAAAGGGCATCTTTTATCCAAGCCTCGGTCTTATCAACTCCACCAATTTCTCCTAACATTTTCATTACTTCTTCATTCGCTCCACCATGAAGAGGTCCTTTCAAGCTTCCAACTCCAGCAGTTACAGCTGAATATATATCTGATAGAGAAGAAACTACGACTCGGCAGCTTAATGTGGATGCGTTCATTTCGTGGTCTGCATGCAATATAAATCCGACATCCATAGCTTTTGCCTCAAGTTCTGAAGGCTCCTTTCCTCTTAACATGTAAAGAAAGTTTTTTGCATGATTGAAATTCAGGTTTGGCGCTACGAAATCTTTACCATTTCTGTGCCTATTAAATGCTGCAACGATTGTAGCGAATTTAGCGATTAATTGGATTGCTCTTTCAATATTTGTTTCTCTTGAAATATCTTCTTTGTTAGTATCAAGCATTCCAAGGATAGAAACTCCGGTTCTTAAAGCTTCCATCGGATGAGCTGTCTTTGGAAACATTTTAATCATATTTAAGAGTTCAGGAGGGAGAATTCGATTTTGTTTCAATTTTTGGTCAAATTTTTCAAGCTCATCTTTTTTCGGGAATTCGCCAAACATCAGAAAATAAGTGGTTTCTTCAAAAGTGGAATATTCCGCAAGTTCTTGGATGGGAACACCTCGATAGATAAGTTTTCCTGCCAATCCATCAACAAAACTTAGGGATGATTCAGTAAGTATGACTCCTTCCAAGCCTTTGGCATACTCAACTTTTCTACCAGCTTCGGCTGCAAATTTTGATACTTCAGATTTTTCTTGTGTCATTATTGCTATCCTCCTTTATTAATTTTTTTATTAAAAAATTTATGTATAAAATAAAATAAATTTTCATTTATAATTATACTCAAGTCCACTCTCATATTTTTCATTCCAATTTCCTTTTTAAATATAATTATTATTTATGGGCATGTCAATAAGAATGTCTTGATGACGCAAAGAGAAAGGTCTTTTCTCTGCTTATCCAAGAAAGACTTATCAGTCTGGAATTGGTGCAAAAGATTCTTCAGTGGCGACACATTTTTGGCCATCTGTCTTAAAAAATGGACATCTTGAATTATATACATTCAGTATTTTCAATGATAGAATAATGGTATGATTTTTGCATAAAAATCAATGGAAAAAAGATGTTGGAGGTAAGCAATGAGTTTTAGATTAAAATTTAGATCATTTCCTTTCCTTTTGTTTTTGTCTCTGGCCTGGGAAATTGCTACTTTTCCATTATATGCTCAGTATTTTGGCCGGAATAAAGTCCAGTATGAGCACTTTGACTTTAAGATTATGAAAACAAAGCATTTTGACATATACTTTTATCCTGAAGAACAACAGGCTGCAGAGATTGCCGCCCGACTTTCCGAGCGCTGGTATGCCCGCCTTTCCCGAATCCTCAAATATCAGCTAAAAGGCCGTCAACCGCTTATTCTATACTCCAGTGCAACCCATTTCCAACAGACCACTGCCATTCCCGGCGTAATCGGCGAAGGCACGGGCGGTGTTACCGAGACCTTCAAGCGCCGGATTGTTCTTCCCTTTGGGGTTTCTTTGGCTGAGATTGACCATGTCATCGGCCATGAGTTAGTCCACGCTTTCCAGTTTGACATCACTTCCCAGGGAAATCCAGGAGGTGCTCGTCAAGCTCCTACTGCTCTTCGCCTGCCTCTTTGGTTTATTGAAGGGCTGGCAGAATATCTTTCTCTGGGCCCCGCTGATCCCAACACAGCAATGTGGATGAGGGATGCAAGCCAAAGAAAAAATATTCCCCAGATTGCCAAACTCGAAGATCCACGCTATTTTCCATATCGCTATGGACAGGCGCTCTGGGCCTATATTACTGGAAGATGGGGAGACGTAATGGTATCCAAAATCATGAGCGCTGTCGGCAGGTTTGGAGATTATGAAGTTGTGCTGCAGAGGATTCTGGGTGTACCTTTAAAAAAACTCTCCACAGACTGGCAGGAAGCGACAGAAAATGCCTATTCTCCACTTTTACAAACGACTTTTGTTCTGCCCTTAACACCTCCTGGTGAATACTCGATGGCAACAAAAAAAGCCCATTCCACATCTTTTCAAACGACCCAGAAAGTTGATGCTTCAAGCAGACTTTTAATTAAGGGAACTGAAGAAGGTTCATTGAATATCTCCCCTTCTTTGAGTCCCAATGGAAAAGAAATAATTTTTCTTTCCACAAGAGATTTCTTCTCTGTGGACATGTACCTGGCTGATGCTTTGACAGGGAAAGTTAGCCGAAGAATCACCAAGACATCTCTCGATCCTCGCTTTGAAAGCATACAATTCATAGGATCGGCAGGCTCATGGGATATCGAGGGAAAGAGGTTTGTCTTTGGGGCAGTGGGCAAAGGAAAACCAGTCCTTTCATTCTATAATGTCAATGAAGGAAAGATTGAAGAGGAAATTCCTTTTGCCAATCTCGGAGAGATCATGAACCCGACCTGGTCGCCTGATGGAAGTCGCATTGCTTTTACAGCCTTAACAGGGGGACTATCAGATATCTACATCTACAACCTCAAAAGTAGCGAATTGCAGAAAATTACCGATGACCCCTTTGCTGACCTTCATCCAGCCTGGTCTCCTGATGGTAGCCAAATTGCCTTTATCACCGATCGTTTCACCACAGACCTTTCCATCTTGAGCATCGGAAATTACGAGATCGCTTTGCTAAGTCCAGAATCAGGTGAAATAAAAAGAATACAGGGTTTCCGCCCAGCCAAAAATATAAATCCTCAATGGTCTAAGGATTCAAGGAGTATCTATTTTGTTTCGGACCAGAATGGGATTTCAAATATTTATAAGCTTGACATTGTAAGTGAAAAAATCTCCCAGGTGACTAATTTATACACTGGAGTAAGCGGTATTACAGCTTTGAGTCCTGCCATTTCAGTAGCACAGCAAACTGGCCGTCTTGCTTATTCTGCCTATGACGATGGAAAATACAGTATCTTTACCATAGATTCCTCAGAGGCATTGGCAGGCAATCCATCCTTAGCCCAATTTGACCAGATCAATCCCTCTGTTCTCCCCCCTAGAAAACAACCTGAAGGAGAGGTGTTCAGCCTTTTAAAGAATCCAAATCTGGGTCTGCCCAAGGAGGCCACTTTCCAGATAGAAGATTATAAACCAAAATTGAGCCTGGATTACGTCAGCACTCCTCAAATGGCTGTCGGAATTGATCGTTACGGTGTTCTTGGCGGAGGTGGCTTAACGCTCTTCTGGAGCGATATGCTCGGGTATCATACTGTGGCAACGATGCTTCTAGCAAGTACCAGGATTAAGGACAGTGCTGCTCTTGTTGGCTATCAGAATGTAAAATCTCGCTTGAATTGGGGAGCAGTAGTCCAGCGTATCCCTTATGTCACTGGAGGATATGATTATTCAATTGGAAAAGTCCAAGGTCAGTGGGCAGATATTGAGCAGGAGTATATTTTCAGACAGTCAAACTATGATCTTTCAGGATTTGTCTCTTATCCTTTTAACCAGGTTCGCCGATTTGAGCTTGCTGCTGGTTATCGCTTAATCGATTTTGACATGGAGATTTATACCCGGGCCTATTCCCGCCGTACCGGCACTCAAATTTTCTACAGTGTAATGGATTTACCAGCACCTGAGAGTATCAACTTTGGCTATGCAAGCTCAGCTTTAGTCTACGATAGTTCCTTTTTCGGTGCAACCAGTCCCATTCTTGGCCAGAGCTATATTTTAGAATTTTCTCCGGTTATAGGTTCTATTTCCTACAACTCAATTTTAGCCGATTATCGTCGTTATTTTATGCCAGTTAAGCCTTTCACTTTAGCCTTTCGCCTCCTCCATTATGGTCGCTATGGCAGAGATGCAGAAGATGAACGACTCTGGCCATTATTCCTGGGCTATGAGACATTGGTTCGAGGGTATAACTCAGACTCTTTTAGTGTGAGTGAATTCGCTTCTAATACAGATAGCTTTAATTTCAATCGACTGATCGGTAGCAAAATGATAGTCGCTAATGCAGAGCTTCGATTCCCTCTTTTTCGAGTTTTAGGTATAGGAAAAGGATTTTATGGGGCGTTCCCGCTTGAATTCCTTGCCTTTTATGATTGGGGATTAGCCTGGGATGAAAGCGAGAAAGCCTGGTTTTTGGGCGGAGAGAGGAAACCGGTCTCGAGCATAGGTATTGGCTTGCGAACCAATCTCTTTGGTTTTCTAATTCTCGGCCTTGATTATGTTAAACCGTTCAGCAGGCCCTATAAAGGCTGGTACTTCCAGTTCACCTTCACACCTGGATTTTAAATAAAGATATAAATTTTATTTTTAGCTGGAGAAAAATCTCAATACTATCAGCACAGGTAATTTTTAATGGCCTGTAAGCTTTAATCTGGGTCTTCCTTTCTGTTAATTGAATAAATATTATGCTACTTATGCTTTTTCAAGAAAATTTACAGGCACTTTCCTTGACACTGGGAAGTTCAATTAATATAATTCACTATCAATTGATGAACTATATATTATTTTTTTTATTTTCATTTATTTCAATCGGATCAATCATAGCAATTATATTTATAAATAATACTTTATACAACGCACTCCTCTTAGTCCTTTCTTTTCTCGGAATAGCCGGGTTTTATGCATTGCTTTCATCTCCTTTTCTCTCTGTAATTCAGATAATTATCTATGCTGGAGCGATAATGATATTGTTTATATTTGCAATAATGTTGATTGATATAAGAAAAAAAGAAGAAATAAAGCTAAGGTTTACAAATAAGCTTTCTATTATTCTTGCCATATCTTTCTTTATTTTGTTATCGATTCCAGTGGCATCTCTTATCTTTCCCCGGCCAGAAATTGAAGGAAACCAATATGGAAATGTTGATCTAATAGGAGAATTTCTTTTTAAGGATTTCCTCTATCCTTTTGAAATCACCTCAATTTTAATAATTGTTGCTCTGATTGGAGGAATTATTCTTTCGAAGAAAAAAATATGATCCCTTTGTCCTATTTCATTTTTGTGAGTTTTTTACTTTTTTCTTTGGGAATAATCATGTTTTTTTTAAAAAAAGATTTGATCGCTATATTAATGGCTATTGAAATAATGTTAAATGCTTCAAACCTCTGTTTACTCTCTTTTTCAAGATATAATTCAATTCCCCGAGGGCAGGTGATCGCATTATTTATAATAACAATTGCAGCGGCAGAAGCAGTCATAGGACTTGCTATTATCCTCAATCTTTCTCGAGTTAAAAAGGGAATCAGGGCTGATGAGGATGTTAACTTACTGAAAGGATGAATTTAGAGAATATTTTCTGGATAATTCCTGTTTTTCCTGGTCTTTCTACAATTTTCCTGGCTATTTTTAATAGATATTTAAAAAAAATCTATGTATCTTATATAGCATGTGTTTCAGTTTTTTTATCTTTTATTTTTTCTCTCGTCTCCTTGGTTTTGATTTTAAAAATCCCTGTAGATAAATATCCTGTTATTAAAGTCTTATACACATGGATCAAAGCAGGAGACTTTCAAGCCCCTATATCCTTCCAATTCGACCCCCTCTCAGCAGTGATGTGCCTTGTTGTCACAGGAGTAGGATTACTCATTCACATATACTCCATTGGATATATGGGAGAGGATAGAGGATACGGAAGGTATTTCACCTATTTAAACCTTTTCACCTTCTCTATGTTAATTCTTGTCCTCTCCTCAAACTTAGCATTGATGTTTGTAGGATGGGAAGGAGTTGGACTATGCTCTTACCTCCTCATTGGATTCTGGTATGAGAAAGATTCTGCCTCAAATGCAGGAAAAAAAGCATTCATAGTTACAAGAATAGGGGATTTTGGTTTCCTTCTGGGAATTCTTCTCACATACTTCACCTTTGGTTCTCTGGAGTTTCTTCAGATAGAGAAAGAGATTCTCTCTGGAGAGATAGGAAAAGGAGTATCCATCACAATATCCCTTCTTCTTTTCTGTGGGGCTGTAGGAAAATCAGCCCAGATTCCCCTCTATGTCTGGTTACCAGATGCCATGGAAGGACCAACTCCTGTCTCTGCACTCATTCATGCAGCCACAATGGTTGTTGCAGGAGTTTACATGGTTTCAAGAATGAATTCTCTTTTTACATTCTCTGAAGTCTCTCTTTTAGTTGTTGCAGTTGTAGGTGGTGTAACTGCCCTTTACTCTGCCACAATGGCACTGGTTCAAAATGACATAAAGAGAATCCTCGCCTATTCCACAATCTCCCAGATAGGTTATATGTTTTTAGGATGTGGTGTTGCCTCTTTCTCCTCTGGAATGTTTCACCTTGTAACCCATGCATTCTTCAAATCACTCCTTTTTCTCTCTGCTGGCTCAGTGATTCACTCCCTTTCTGGTGAAATGAATATTGAGAGGATGGGAGGAATGAAGAGATACCTTCCACTCACATTTCCATCATTTCTCATAGGAGCCCTTTCCATATCCGGTGTCCCTGGTCTATCTGGTTTTTTCTCAAAAGATGAAATACTCCTAAGAGTTTATCAAAGTGGAAACCTCTCTCTCTACATCCTTGCTCTTATAACAGCCTCCCTCACCTCCTTCTACATGTTTAGACTCATATTTTTAGTATTCTACGGAGAAAAAAGAAATGATTCCCATCCCCATGAATCTCCTCCTGTCATGACTTATCCCCTCCTCATCCTCTCTTTTCTCTCCCTCATAGGAGGATATCTTGGTCTTCCAGAGACACTTGGAGGGAGAAACTGGTTTGAAGAGTTTCTCTCACCAGTTATAAAGCTGAAAAACACTCACCACTCCCTCTCCCATCAGGGAGAGTTCCTCCTCATGACTCTTTCCTCCTTAGCAGCACTAACTGGAATACTTATCTCATGGCTCTTTTACATAAAGAAAAGAAACCTCCCAGAGATACTCTCCCAGAGATTCAGAAGAACATACAACCTCCTTTACAATAAGTATTTTGTTGATGAGATTTACAATTTTATTTTTGTGAATCCGATTGTTTCTGGATCAAGGGCTCTGTGGGAAAAGTTTGATTTAGGAGCGATAGATTGGACTGTTGACCATTCTGCTTCAACCACTGATAAATTCAGCAAAATTTTGAGTGGGTTTCAATCAGGTTATTTCCGCGATTATGGATTTTTAATTCTTCTGGGTATGATTTCAATTTTGAGTTTCTGGCTTATGTATTGATGGAAAAAATTCCAATTTTAAGCTTGATAACTTTTTTGCCTTTAGCAGGAGCATTAATTCTTATATTTATAAACCGAAATAGAGAAAATTTAATAAGATATTTTTCTTTTGCAATTTCTCTTTTAAATTTTATAGTATCTTTAAAACTATACATAAATTTTAATCCTGGGTTATCCAGTTTTCAGTTTCAGGAAGAATACTCATGGATAGGAATGGGAATAAATTATACGATGGGAATCGATGGGCTGAGTCTCTTTCTTGTGTTACTTACTACTTTCCTGATGCCCATTTCTTTTCTTTGTTCATGGACAGCTATAGAAGATAGAGTTAAAGAATTTAACGTATTCATGCTTTTACTTTCAACAGGTATGATTGGGGTATTTGTATCTCTGAATTTATTTCTTTTTTATGTATTCTGGGAGGTCACCCTGATTCCCATGTATTTTCTCATAGGAATCTGGGGAACAGGGAGAAAAATTTATGTAACAATAAAGTTTATATTATTCACCATGTTAGGAAGTCTTTTAATGCTCGTTTCATTTTTTGTCCTTTATTCTATTTACTATAAAGCAACAGGAAGTTTTTCTCTTGATTTTCAGGATTTATCAAGGTTGATATTAAGCCCTTCAGTTCAAATATGGTTATTTCTTGGTTTCTCTATATCTTTTGCGATTAAGGTTCCATTGTTTCCATTTCATACATGGCTTCCTGATGCTCATACTGAGGCTCCAACTGCTGGTTCTGTTCTGTTAGCAGGTGTTTTATTAAAGATGGGAGCATATGGATTTATAAGATTTGCCTTTACTTTATTTCCAGATGCTTTAATGATATGCAGATCTTACATTGTTCTTTTAAGTTTAGTGGGAATCATATATGGAGGTTTAATGGCTCTTGCTCAGAAGGATGTAAAAAGACTCGTAGCTTATTCTTCAGTTAGCCACATGGGAATGGTTATGCTTGGACTTCTAAGCCTAAACAGAGAGTCGGTTGAAGGAGCTATTTATCAAATGTTGAGCCATGGAATAAGTACAGGAGGTCTTTTTTTGGTAGTTGGGTTTCTTTATGAGAAAGCTCATACAAGAATAATAGATGAATTTGGAGGTCTTTCAAAACAACTACCTTTGTTTTCAGCAATTTTTGTAATAATAATGCTGTCTTCTATAGGTCTTCCTGGGTTAAACGGGTTCATAGGAGAATTTTTAATATTGATTGGAGTATTTAAAGTAAATGTAGTCTGGACAGCTTTAGGAGCTACCGGGATTATTCTATCAGTTGCATATCTTCTCTGGGCCTTTCAAAGAGTAATGCAGGGAAAAATTAAAAATGAAAGATTTTTTAATTTTAAAGATTTGAATTTGAGAGAACTTTTTTATTTTTTGCCCATAATTTTCTTCATATTCTGGATGGGAATCTATCCCAATTTCATCCTGAAAAGGACAGAGAATACAATATCTAAAATCCTAAATGACATAAAATATCATGAAAAGATTGTGGTAGAAGATTTAAGTAAAAAAATCAAATTTATAAACATGAATTAATCAGCAAATGAACATACTTGCATTATCTCCTTTCATCTATGTATTAATTTTATCTTTTGTTTTGCTTCTTTTAGATGTTTTCATAAAAGATGATAAAAAAGAATTTCTGGGATATGTATCGATTGCACTCCTTATAATGGCAGGGATAGTTATTGTTTATACATTATGGAATAAAAATGTTTCTTTTTTTGAGAAAGGGATTTTACTTGATAATTTTTCTCTTTTTTCATTTTGTTTGCTGTTCTATTCACTCCTTTTTGTAATATTTGTATCAATTAAGTATTTAACCTACCAGGAGATAAATTTCGGAGAATATTATTCCATATTGGTGATTTCTCTTCTGGGAATGATGCTGATGGTCTCATCAGATGACCTGATAGTGATTCTTTTAGGACTTGAGATTTTAGCAATTGGAAGCTACACTCTTTCAAATATCAGAAGAGAGGATGAAAGGTCCGCTGAAGCAGGAACAAAATTTTTTATGCTCGGAGCATTTTCATCCGCTTTTATAATTATGGGTATCGTGCTTCTTTACGGGATTATAAAATCAACAAAAATATCAGTAATTTTCAGTTCGATTAATTTAGCTCCATATTTTCTTATTGGCTTTGGATTAGTACTTGTTGGATTCGGGTTTAAATTAACCCTTGTCCCATTCCATTCTTGGGCTCCTGATGTTTTCGAAGGAGCTCCAACACCAGTAACAACTTTTCTTTCAGTTTCTCCAAAGATTGCGGGATTTGCTGTGCTTTTAAGAATCTTTACCAAGTTTTCTTTTGAACTCGATCAAAAATTTATTTTGGATACTCTATGGGTTATTTCCTCAGTTACAATGATATGGGGCAACATAGCTGCATTAAGACAGAGTAATTTGAAGAGAATGCTCGCTTATTCAAGTATAGCTCATTCAGGATATATCTTAGTTGGTATAATGAACCTTAAAGCAAAAGGAGATTGGTCTCTTCTATTTTACCTTTTAGCATACCTTTTCATGAACGTGGGAGCTTTTGCATCTTTAATTTCGCTAACTGGAAAAAAGAAAGAATATTGTGAACTTGAGGATTTATGCGGAATTGGCTACAGATATCCCTGGATTGGGGGTTTTTTCTCTTTGTTTCTCCTATCCCTTGCAGGATTTCCTCCTACAGGAGGATTTTTAGCAAAATTTTATTTATTTTCTTCTGCAGTTAGAAATGATTATATAATTCTTGTCATAATTGCGATAATTACAACTCTGATATCAGTTTATTATTATTTAAGAGTTATTGTATTTATGTATATGAAGGAAGAGATAAGAGAAATTCACATTGAGCTTGAAAACCCACCATTAATCCTCACCCTATTTTTATGCGCCCTCGGAGTCCTTCAGCTTGGAATTTTTCCAGGAAGGATTCTTTACTGGATTCAGAAAGCTATAATTCTATAAAAATTTGGATGATTCAGAATGAAAAAACTTTTCTTAAGTCTTCTTATCCATAATCACCAGCCTGTAGAAAATTTTTCTTCAGTTGTTCATGATGCTTATAGAAAAGCATATTTGCCGTTTCTAAAAGTGCTTGAAAAACATCCTGGAATCAAATTATCTCTTCATTACTCAGGATGGCTGTTTGATTTTCTTTTAAAAAATTTTAAAGAGTTAGAGTTATTATTAAAAAAGCTGCTTAAAAGAAAGCAGATAGAGCTGATTTCAGGGGGTTTCTATGAGCCAATTCTTTCTTCAATTACTTCAGAAGATGCAGAGAATCAGATTAGAAAGTTGAACAATTTTATAGAAGAGAGGTTTGGAATAATTCCTGAGGGGTTCTGGGTAGCAGAAAGAGTTTGGGAGCCTTCTGATGTAGAGGTAATTGTAAGAAGTGGATTAAAATTTACGGTTCTTGATGAGACTCATTTTTTGCTCTCTGGATTGAAGAGGGAAGATTTAAATGGATATTTTATTACTGAACACAATGGATATAGTATGAATGTTTTTCCCAGCTCTGAAAAGCTGAGATATTTAATCCCTTTCCATCCTGTTGAAGAAGTTATCGATTATCTGCGTTATGTATTTAAAGAAAGAAATTTCCAATTTACATCGATGGGTGATGATGGTGAGAAATTTGGGGTATGGCCTAACACGTACAGACTCTGTTATGAAAAAAAATGGCTGGAGAATTTCTTTGAAAAAATTGAAAAAAGTTCTGACTGGATTGAAACGATAAAATTTTCTGATATCATCAAGAATTTTCCCGCAAAAGACCGAATTTATTTTCCAACTGCTTCTTATTTTGAAATGATGGAATGGGCTCTTTCTTCAGATGCTCAGAAAAAATTAATAGAAACAAAAGAAATTTTAAAGAATTCAGGAAGAGAGGATCTTCTGCCTTTTGTGAGAGGAGGGTTCTGGAGATTGTTTTTAGTAAAATATTATGAATCGAATTATATGCATAAAAGAATGCTCGGTCTGAGTCATAAATTTAAAGAAATAAAAAAAACCAGAAAAAAATTATTTATTTTTACTAAGGCATATGACAGTTTATTGAAGAGCCAGTCCAATGATTTTTACTGGCACGGAATCTTTGGTGGATTGTATTTGCCCCATCTGAGAACTGTTTTTTTCAGAAATCTCTTAGAGGCTGAATACCTGATAGAGAAGATAGAGAATAAAAGCAAGGATAAATGGTCATATGTGGAAGAGAATGATATTGATTGTGATTTAAAGAAAGAG
Source organism: Acidobacteriota bacterium (assembly GCA_040756905.1). Classification (NCBI taxonomy): domain Bacteria; kingdom Pseudomonadati; phylum Acidobacteriota; species Acidobacteriota bacterium. The sequence continues at coordinate 122,777 of JBFLYD010000043.1, read as the reverse complement.
ATAATGGTGAGAACTCAGGGTTTTTCAATTGTATTTAAACCAGATGAAGGTGGAAGTGTTGTGGAAATAAGTTACAAGCTAAAAAAATTCAATTTGATAAACTCATTGAAGAGAAGAGAAGAAATTTATCATTCTAAAATTGTGAGGAATCCTTTATCGAAAAACCAGGAAAAGATAGAGACAATCCATGGGAAAGATATTAAAAATGAAGAGGGACTTAAAAAATTCATTATATTCGATAAAAATCTCAGAAATTGTTTTATATCACACATATTTCCTCCTGATTTTTCTTTTTCCGATTTCAGAAAAAACAATTATGAACCGGTTGGACCCTATGGATGGGAAACCCACAGGAAAAAAGATTTTATTCTGATTAAAATGCTCTCAAAAGAAAATAACAGGATTGAAAAAGAATTTAGAATTAGCAAATCAGAACCACTTATAGAATTTGTTCAGAAATTTAAAACCCAACATGGTCAAAATACCAGATCAGGAGAAGGCATTTTTGGAGTAGAATTTAATTTTAATTTTTTAGCTCCGGATTCAACAGACAGAAATTTAATTATTGACAATAATAAATTTCGTCTTGACCTGACCGGAGAAAGAAATGATGTAGAAAAAATTGAATTTGAAGATCTATGGTTGGGAATAAGACTCAAAATTTTTCTGGAAAAACCTTTAAATCTGTGGGTCTATCCAGTTGAAACAGTATCTCTATCAGAAAGAGGAATAGAAAAGATATTTCAGGGTACATGCCTTTTCCTTTATTCATTAGAGCCAATTATCGGGATTAAATTAGCAATAAAGAAAATTTAGGGGGCTCTAATTTTTCTATGTTCTATTAATACAGTTTATGAGCATATGTTATAAAATTATAAAAAATGACTTGTATCTATAATTTTAAGGAAAATATCTCAGATGTATTAAGAATAAAATAATATGAAAACAAAAGTTATTTGTTATTCAGGCTATAAAGCTGAAGAAAAACCGATTGCATTTTTTATCGGAGACAGAAAAATTAAGGTTAAGGAAATAATTGAAACCTGGTATCAGGAGGAAATTGAGCCCGAAAGGGGAGAAGCAGATTGTTTTAAAGTTATAGGAGAAGACGAAAGGGAATACTGCCTCTGCTATCTAAAGCAATTTGATGAATGGATTGTAATTAATTAAAGGTAGGGAAGACTGACATAATTAAAGAAGTAGAATCTTAAACTTGACTTAATAAATTTTCCCTGCTATTATTTTAATATGATTAATTATAACAGGGAAATAATTTATATAAAAAGAAATTTAGAAGAGAAAATTAAAAAATATCTTGAGACCCGTGAAATAATTGCAATTGTAGGACCAAGACAATCAGGGAAGACTACATTAATGAAACAAATATTTTTGACGTTACCTTCTCCTTCTGTTTTTCTTGATTTCGAAGATAGAGAAACTCTTTCTCTTTTCCAGCAGGACATAAAAACATTTGCTAAAATGTATGTGGGGGGAAAGAAATTCATTTTTATAGATGAGTTTCAATATGCTGAGAATGGAGGAAAACTTTTAAAATATCTTTATGATCATTCCCCAGCCAAATTTTTAATATCTGGCTCATCATCGATCGACATTACGGTAAAAACTGTTAAATATCTCACAGGAAGAATTTTTGTATTTGAACTTCTCCCTTTGAATTTTGATGAATTCCTTCATTATAAAAATGACGAAATTTATAGAAATTTTTATCTACCCTTAAAAGAGAATGTTCGAGTAGGAAAACTTGAGAGAGAAAAACTACCTGATGAAATACATAAAAAAATAATGGAGTTTTATGAAGAATTTGTTTTATGGGGAGGATATCCAAGGGTACATATTTCCGAAGATTCTGAAGAAAGGGAAATGGTTCTGCAAAACATAATTAATACATACCTTCTTAGAGATATAAGAGGACTTCTTCAGCTTTCAACAGAATATAATCTTCAAAGACTTATAAAATCACTTGCATTTCAAATTAGTAATTTAATTCAATATAATGAACTTTCACAGACCTCAGATCTTCCTCATATATCATTAAAAAAACACCTTAAAATTTTAGAACAAACATATATCACTATTTTTTCTTACCCATTTTATACAAATAAAAGACTTGAACTCGTAAAAAACCCAAAAATTTACTTTTTAGATACAGGTCTCAGAAATTCACTCATAAAAGATTTTAAGCCCCTTTCGAGCAGGACGGACAAGGGATTTCTTGTTGAAAATGTGATTGCAACAGAAATTTATAAAAATGGAAGTCCCCTCCATTTTTGGAGAACTAAATCTAAAGCTGAAGTTGATTTTATTATTGAAAAAGGAAAGGAAAGAATCTCAATTGAAGTAAAATCCTCAATAAAAACAAAAGCTGGTAAATCTCTAATTAGTTTTATTGATAAATATTCTCCTGAAAGGATTTTTGTGTTATATCCAGGAAATGTTAATAAAATTATTTACAATAAAAAAGAGATTTATTTTCTTCCATATTATTTTCTCTAAAAGAAAATTGGGCAATGAATATTTCTTATAATTTTAAACAAAAAATTATTTGATATAATTTAAAATAAGAAAAAAATGGAAAAAATATTGGTAGTGGATGATGAGAGAGACATTCTCGAAATATTAAAATACAATCTTGAAAAAGAAAACTATCAGGTAATTACTGAAACGGATGGGAATTCTGCTCTTAGAGTTGCAAAAGAGAAAAAGCCTAATTTAATAATTCTTGACATTATGCTTCCAGGAATAAACGGAATTGAGCTATGTAAAATTTTAAAAAACGATGAGAAAACAAAAGATATTCCCATAATCATGCTTACTGTAAAAAGCGAAGAAATCGATAAAGTTCTTGCCCTTGAAATAGGAGCTGATGATTATGTTACAAAACCCTTCAGTGTAAGGGAATTACTGGCGAGAATTAAGGCAGTATTAAGAAGAACAGCCAAAAAGGAAAAAATAAAAGAAAATGAAATTTTAAATTTCAAAGACATAGTTATCGATCCATTAAAATATGAAGTTTTTGTCAATAATAAACTGATAAATCTCACTAATAAAGAATTTAAATTGTTATACTTTCTTGCTCAAAATAAAGGATTTCTTCTGAGTCGAGAAAAATTGTTAGAGAAAGTCTGGGGAATTGATGCTGAAGTTGAAACAAGGACAGTTGATGTTCATGTAAGAAGATTAAGAGAGAAATTAGGAGATTCAAGAGAACATATAGTTACAGTTAGATCTCTTGGGTACAAATTTATTTAGAATGTTTAAAAAGATTGGATCAAAACTTCTCAGCAGTTACATAATCTTAATTTTTCTATGCGCGGCGATAATAAGTATAATTTCATCATTTACCTTGAACAAATACATTAAAAAAAGCATAGAAAGAAGGCTCATAGATTCAGCCCGATTGATATCTTTTCATATAGAGCCAATGATAAGTTCGAGGAAAAGTTACACTGACATCAAACCTGTTGTAGACAGATTGAGCAGTAAGATAAATGCAAGAGTGACTATTATTGATAGGAAAGGAACAGTGGTTGGAGATTCTGATGTGTCTGTTGAGGCAATTCCATATATTGAAAATCATAAAGATAGACCAGAAATAAAAGAAGCCTTTATGGGAAGAATTGGAAGTAAAATAAGGTTTAGTAATACAGTGAAACTAAATATGTTATACGTGGCGGTCCCGATTATTAACAAAAATGGAGAGATAATAGGTGTCTCAAGAGTTTCTCTGGACCTAAAAGAAATAAAAGAGTTTCTTTCGTTGATTCAAAAATTAATAGTTACAGGAGCTCTATTAACCGCATTTATTTTCTTTTTAATTGGATATTTAATAGCAAAAAGTATAACAAAACCTATCAAAGAAATTATTCAGAAATCAATTGAATACTCAAAAGGAAATTTTAATGTAAGAGTTAGTCTGGATTCAGAGGATGAAATAGGAATTTTAGGAAAAACATTTAATGAGATGGCATCTAAAGTTCAAAAACTTATTCAGGATATTAAAATAGAGAAGGAGCAACAGGAGGCAGTATTAAACAATATGGTGGAGGGAGTAATTGCTGTAGATGAATCTGAAAGAATTACAATGATAAATGAATCCATTGAAAAATTATTCAGAATAAATGCTAAAGAAGCAATCGGAAAAGAGTTGATAGAAGTAATGAGAAGTCCTGAATTAATAGAACTCATGACAACAGTGAAGAATAAAAAAGAAATTCACTCGAAAGAAATATTTTTTTATTTTCCGGAAGAGAAGATATTTCATGTAAACGCAGTCCCAATGGGAAATAAACTCTTTTCTGGAGTTTTAGCGGTCTTCTTTGACATTACAGAAATAAGAATGTTAGAGAGAAGGAGGGTAGAGTTTACCTCAAATGTTTCCCACGAACTTAAAACTCCACTAACTGTGATTAAGGGAGCTGTGGACACTCTCTTAGAAGGAAATGAAGAAAGCAGAGAAGTTCAAAAAAATTTCATTTTAAAGATTAAAGAGCAGTCAGAGAGACTTTCTAATTTAATAGAGGATGTGCTGGAGCTTTCAAAGATAGAATCGAAAAAGATAAAATTTGAAATTAAAAAAATTTCTATTAAAGAGATTATAGAAGACGCTATTAATTATATTAAACCAAAAGCTGAGAGAAAAAAAATTCTTATAAAAATTGACGTTCCAGAAGATATTCCTGAAGTTCCAGGAGATAGAGAAAAACTGCTTCAAGTTCTTCTGAATCTTTTAGATAACTCAGTAAAGTTTATAGATGAAGATGGAAGAGTTGATATAAGATGTCGAGTAAAAGAAAATTTTTTAGAAACAGAAGTAGAGGATAATGGAATCGGAATACCTGAAAAGGATATTCCAAGAATATTTGAAAGATTTTACAGAGTCGACAGGGCCCGTTCAAGAGATTCCGGAGGAACTGGACTTGGATTAGCCATTGCAAAACACATAATCGAAGCTCATAATGGAAACATAAGAGCAGAAAGTAAATTAGGAAAAGGTTCGAAATTTATATTCACCCTTCCTCTTAGAAATTAGAGACATAGAGATAGTGTCATGTCACTTAAATACCTTTCGTTATATTATTGTAACATGACACTTTCTCTATGGGAGAAAGATCTCCTTAGACGCTTCGCTCCCCAGGCTGGGGAAGACCACTTCTCCATACCCCTTCAGTGTGCTGTCTTAGAGATTTTTTGCCTGTAAAGATATGTAAGGGACAGCACGCTAGGTCTAAAAACCTAATTTTTAAACCTCCCTACTACGTCTAACTCATTGATTTTATTATATTCAGTTTTCAAGAAAAATATAGTTTTTAGACTATCTCTACATCTGAATTTTTTTACTAAAATTTAACAAACCTTTAATAAAAATGTCACAAATTAATTTTATTATTAAGAATGCGAGCAATAAAAAATGCTAAAAAGGGAGGTTAAATAAATGAAAGTATCAAAAAATCTTTTTGTTCATTATTACTTGAGGTTTTTGGTCTTAGGATGGGTTTTATTATTGGCAGGGCAAACTTTTGCTCAGGGGAAATTCTCAGGATATATGTTTGGTGACTATTACTATGTTTTTAACCATCACAACATAAATCTTGAAGGTCAAAATGGATTCTGGTTCCGTCGTATTTACTTTACTTATGACTATAAATTAACCGATGAATTTTTCACTCGATTTAGACTCGAACTTAACAGCCCTGGAGATTTCAAAACCAATGACACATTAAAGCCCTATGTGAAAGATGCATATCTCGGATGGAAGACAGGCAATCACAATGTTATAATCGGAATTTCTCCAACTCCAACATGGGAATTCATTGAGGCATTCTGGGGATACAGGTCAGTGGAAAAGACTCCTTTAGATCTTTATAGGATGGGAGATTCCCGTGATTTTGGCTTTGCTTTCAAAGGTTCTATGGGAAAGGAAAAATGGTTCTCCTACCATATTCAGGTGGCAAATGGAGAAGGAACAAAGTCAGAAGTAAATAAACAGAAGAAAGGGATGGCTTCCTTTCTGTTCAAAATCGGCAAGCACTTTCTTTTTGAAATCTATGGAGATTATTCACAGGTTACATCCGATAGAAACAGCTGGGTTTATCAAGGTTTCTTTGGGTATCGGGGAGAAAGAACTCGTATAGGTGTTCAATATGCCTATCAAACCCTTCAGCAGGGGATAGGAAATGAAATTCTTAATCTTTCTGTGAGTTCTGTATTTGGGATATTTAAAACATCTGATAAAACATCTCTTCTTTTCCGATACGATCGAATGGCTGACCCTAATCCATCAGGCCAATCCATAGCCTATGTTCCTATTAACGGAGGTACTCCCTTTTCTCTTTTTCTTGCAGGGTTGGATTTGCATCCAATCAAAAATGCGAGCCTTATCCCTAATATAGAATTGATTTCTTACGATAAGCCTCCTAATTCAGGGCATAAAACAGATTTTTATCTTAAGGTTACGTTCTTTTATTCCTGGTCTCAGTGAGATAGGGAAATGATCTATATTTTCAGATGTATAAATTTTAGACAAACCCTTGATTTAACAGAAATGTTACTGAAATGTAACATTTATGTGATAAAAAAATTGTATAATGGAGGACAAACATGAAAAAAGAAATTTTGAAAAAAGTTATTGCAATTGCAGTAACTTCAGCAATTTTTTTCGTATGGGCTAAAATCACAATTAAAGCTCAGGAAAAAATCATTAAGATTGATGGATCGAGCACAGTCTATCCAATTACAGAAGCTGTAGCTGAGGAGTCTCAGAAGCTAAAAAAGGGAGCTATTAGGGTTACAGTGGGAATATCTGGAACAGGTGGAGGGTTTAAAAAGTTCTGCAGAGGAGAGATAGATATATCAGATGCTTCAAGGCCAATACTTCAAAAAGAAATGGAGTTATGCCAGAAGGAAGGAATAGAATACTTCGAACTTCCAGTGGCATATGATGGACTTGCTATTATGGTAAACCCAAGAAACACCTGGGTATCCTGCATGAATGTTTCTGAGCTTAAAAAAATTTGGGAGCCAGAGGCTGAAGGCAAGATAGTAAGGTGGAATCAGATCAGACCGGAATGGCCGGACAATCCTATAAGGCTTTATGGTCCAGGAGTTGATTCAGGAACTTTTGATTATTTCACTGAGGCAATAGTGGGTAAATCAAAGTCAAGCAGAGGAGATTATACCTCGAGTGAAGATGATAATGTTTTAGTTCAGGGTATATCTGCTGATAAGAATGGTTTAGGCTATTTCGGATACGCATACTACGTAGAAAATGTTGACAAATTAAAACTTGTAGCCATAGATGGTGGACAGGGTTGCATCCTTCCTTCTGAAAAGACTGTAATGGATGGAACATATCAACCTCTATCAAGACCAGTATTCATATATGTTAACAAGAGATCTTCTTTAAGACCTGAGGTAAAAGAATTTGTTGAATTCTACATAAAGAAAGCTCCAGTCCTTGTTAAGGAAGTGAAATACATTCCTTTAACTGATAAGGCCTATAAGCTTACTTTGGATAGGTTCATTAAAGGTATCACTGGTACAGTATTCGGTGGGGAAGCTAAAGTTGGGGTAAGGATAGAGGATTTACTCAAGTTGGAGGAGAAGAAAAAATAAAAAGAAGAGCTAAAGGAAAAGTACTCAGTAAGACAAAAGAGAGGGCTATTGAGGGGGCATTCCTCCTCAGTGCCTCTTTTTCTGTATTTATTACAATCAGTATAGTAATTTTTCTTTCATATGAAGCAATGGGATTTTTCAAAGAAGTTTCTATAAAAGAATTTTTGACAGAAAAACAGTGGACACCCCTTTTTGCGAACCCAAAATTTGGAATATTGCCCCTTATCACAGGAACCCTCTTAATAAGTGTAATTTCTTTAACAGTAGCTTTACCCTTGGGAATAATAATAGCTGTTTATCTAAGTGAATATGCTAACTATCGAATCAGAGAAATTTTAAAGCCACTTCTTGAGCTTTTAGCCGGGGTTCCAACAGTAGTATACGGCTATTTTGCACTGCTTTTTTTAACCCCTTTGCTAAAAAAAATCATTCCTGAAATCCAGGGCTTCAATGCTTTAAGTCCGGGAATAATAATAGGAATAATGATAATTCCATATATAAGCTCATTAAGCGAAGATGTTATGAAATCTGTTCCAATGCATATTAAAGAGGGCTCCTATGCCATGGGAGCTACAAAATTTCAAACAGCTTTTAAGGTCGTAATTCCAGCATCATTCTCTGGAATATCAGCAGCTTTTATCATGGGAATATCAAGAGCGATTGGAGAAACAATGGTAGTCTCAATTGCAGCTGGAATGATGCCAAATTTAACGTTAAATCCGATTGAGTCTGTTCAGGCTATACCTGCTTTCATAGTTCAGATAAGCTTAGGAGATGCTCCTCATGGAACTATTGAGTATAAAACAATATTTGCAGCAGGGATAACTTTATTCTTACTAACTTTATTTTTTAACCTGATTGGCGCCTGGCTAAAGAAAAGGATAAGGGAATCATATTAAATGAAAAATTTAAATGTTTTCAAAAGTAATAATCAGGATATATCAATATTAGATCAAAATAGAGAATATATTAAGAAAAGAATTGTCTTTAATAAATTCAAGGATTATGCTTTCTGGACAATAGGTCTTTTCTCAACTTTAATCGGTTTTGTTCTCCTGTTTACATTGATAATTGATTTATTTTTAGATGGTTATTTAAGATTGAACTGTAGATTTTTAACGTCTTTTCCTTCAAGGTTTCCTGAAAATGCAGGCATCCTTTCAGCATTAATTGGAACTATTCTTGTAATGGTTGTCACCGCAATTGTTTCAATTCCTTTAGGAGTAACCGCAGGTATATACCTTGAGGAGTATTCCAGAGAAAACTGGCTCACAAATATAATAGAGATTAACATCATAAACCTTGCTGGAGTGCCTTCTATAATATATGGACTTTTAGCCCTGAGTTTATTTGTTTATTTCTTCAAATTTAAAGAAAGCATATTGACAGGAGGATTGACACTTTCTCTTTTAATACTTCCCTTGATAGTAACAACGACCAGGAAAGCTATAAGAGCAATACCTAACTCTATAAGAGAAGCCTCTTACTCTCTTGGTGCAACAAAGTGGCAAACTGTGAAAGATCATATAATCCCTTATTCACTTGGAGGAATTTTCACCGGCGTTATTATAGGACTTTCAAGAGCTATTGGAGAAACAGCTCCTCTGATTACAATAGGAGGCCTGACTTTTATAGCTTTTCTTCCTTCATCCCCTATATCTTCAAGTTTTCCTTTTATATCTTTTAAATGGCTTCTTGACCCTTTTACAGTACTTCCCATACAAATATTCAACTGGGTATCAAGACCTCAGGATGAATTTCATGTCAATGCCGCTGCAGCAGCTGTAGTTCTTTTAATAATAACGTTATTTATAAATTCTTTAGCAATCTATATAAGGTACAAATTCAGGAAGAAAATAAGATGGTAAAATTAAAGTTTTATTAGGTAGAGAAGTATAGGTAGAAGAAAAAAATGTCTGTGGAAAAAGCTATTTATAAAGATTTGAAATCAGAAGTTAAGCATCTTAATTTTTATTATAATGATTTTCAAGCACTAAAAGATGTAAATCTGCCGATTATTGAAAATAAGGTAACAGCAATTATAGGCCCCTCTGGCTGTGGTAAGACTACTTTCCTTAGATGTTTTAACAGAATGCATGACCTTTACCCTCATAATAAATATAATGGTGAATTAATTATCTATCCAGATAACATTAATATCTTAGACTCTCGAATCGACCCAGTAGAGATTAGAATGCGTATAAGTATGGTTTTCCAGAAACCAAATCCCTTTCCAAAGTCTATATATGAAAACGTTGCTTACGGGCTTAGAATACGCGGGCTGAACAAAAGGGGCTTTTTAAATGAGAGAATAGAGTTCTCTTTAAAAAAAGCAGCTTTATGGGATGAGGTTAAAGATAAACTTCATGAAATGGCATTCAATCTCTCAGGTGGCCAACAGCAAAGATTATGTATAGCACGAGCCCTTGCCACTGACCCGGAAATTTTATTGTTTGATGAGCCTACATCTGCCCTTGATCCTACAGCTACCTTTAAAATTGAAGAGCTTATAATGGAACTTAAAAAAGAGGTTACCATCATTATTGTAACCCATAACATGCAGCAGGCAGCAAGGGTCTCTGATTATACAGCTTTTATATATTTAGGAGAATTAGTAGAATTTGATAAAACAGAAAAAATATTTACTACTCCATCAAAAATACTAACCGAAGATTATATAACTGGAAGATTTGGATAACAAGGAGGAAATATGGAAAGACACTTTGATATAGAATTAAATGAATTAAAAAATAGACTTCTTTACATGGCGAGTCTCGCTGAATCAATGATTCACAATTCGATAAAATCACTTGTTGAAAAGGATGATTCCTTTTTGAAAGATGTTTACATAAAAGAAGATGAAGTCAACAGACTTCATATTGAAATTGATGAAAGAAGTTTGAAATTACTTGCTCTTCATCAACCCGCAGCAGCTGACTTAAGGTTTATACTGGCAGCTGCCAAAATCAATACTGATTTAGAAAGAATGGCTGATCAGGCGATTAATATCTCTGAAAGTGTACAGTTTCTTATAACTCAACCTCAGTTAAAACCTCTGATTGATATTCCAAGGATGACACAGATTGCTGAAGAAATGGTAAGAGAAAGCATTGATTCTTTCATCAGAAAAGATATTGACAACGCAAGGAGAATACTTAAAAGGGATGATGAGGTAGATGCTCTAAAAAATCAGGTTTTTAATGAATTGTTAGTTTATATGATTTCTGATTCCTCTACGATTAAAAGAGCATTAAATTTAATCCTGATATCGAGACATTTAGAGCGAATTGCAGATCACGCCACAAACATAGCGGAAGATGTAATTTTTATGGTGGCAGGGAAAGATGTGAGACATCATCTTGAAGAAATAAAATAAAATTGTTTAACCTATTTCTCAATCAATTAAAGGAGGATTTCTTCATTTATTTTTGGATAAGGAAGGCTGGAGCAGGGCATAAGCCGAATTCTGTTTTCTCCGAATAAATCGGAGAATGGAATCATTTCTCTTGTTCCAGGATTACTCCTGGAATCTTAGCAGCCTACCCACCCTGCCTCTCTGATAAATCAAAGATTCGAACGGGCAATTCTTATCCATTTTCCTTTAGCAAAAGGAGAATGGAAAGCAGGGTCTATTTGGCCTTGCTCCAGATGGGGTTTGCCATGCCTCTGATGTCACCATCAGAGCGGTGAGCTCTTACCTCGCCTTTTCACCCTTACCCTGTTCTTTATAAAGAACAGAGCGGTATGTTTTCTGTGGCACTTTCCGTATTCCGATTTCTCGGAACCCTGGGTATTACCCAGCATCCTGCCCTGTGGAGTTCGGACTTTCCTCCTCCCCATAGTATTTTGGGGAAGCGATTCCATCGCCTGCTCCAGCCTTATATTTTATACCATATTGTTCAATTTTTTTGTAGAGGTTTGACCTCGGTGTTTTTATTTTTCTCGCAGTTTTTGATAAGTTCCACTTATTCTCTTTTAATTTTTCAACAATAAATAGTTTTTCAGCTTCTTCTTTAAACTCTTTTAGTGTTTTAGTCCTGCTTATTTCTGGAACTAAAACTGATGTTTCACCTTTTATATAATTAGGGAGGTCATCCGCATCGATAATTTCTTTTTCAGTCATTATAATAAGTCTTTCAACAAGGTTTTTCAATTCTCTCACATTTCCTTTCCATGGGTATCTCATCAAAAATTTTATTGCTTCATCGGAGAATTTTTTCATCTTAAAATTATTTTCCTCTGAGAAAGTTTCAGAAAAATAATTTATGAGAATTGGTATGTCCTCTTTTTTATCTCGGAGAGGAGCTGAAACGATTGGAACAACACTAAGGCGAAAGTAGAGGTCTTCTCTGAAGGTTCCTTTTTTTATTTCATCTTTCAAATTTTTGTTTGTAGCAGCTAAAATTCTGACATCGACCTTTATGATTTTTGATGAGCCCACCCTCTGCACTTCTCCTTCTTCCAGAACTCTTAACACTTTTGACTGGGTTCTCAGGCTCATATCTCCTATTTCATCAAGAAATATCGTTCCCTTATGGGCAAGTTCGAACTTTCCAATTTTTTTGTCGGTTGCTCCAGTGAACGCTCCTTTTTCATGGCCAAATAGTTCTGATTCGATTAGTTCTTCAGGAATTGCTGCACAATTTACCTGTATAAACGGAAAGGATGACCTTAGACTTAATATGTGAATCTCTCTTGCTATCAACTCTTTTCCTGTTCCGCTTTCTCCCATAATCAGTACAGTTGCATCTGTCCGGGCAACCTTTAAAATCTGCTCTCTCAATTCTTTTATTGATGTCGATTCACCTATTAGCTCATATTTTTTTTCTGTTTTCTTTTTCAACAGTATATTTTCTTCTCGAAGTTTATTCTTTTCTAAGGCATTTCTAATTGAGAGTAAAACCCTTTCTCTTGAGAGGGGTTTTTCAAGAAAATCAAAAGCCCCTAATTTTGTTGCTTCTACTGCAGTGGATATAGTTCCATGACCGGATATCATAATGACTTCTGTAAGGGGCTTTCTTTTTTTTATTTCCTGAAGAATTTCCATTCCATTGATGCCCGGCATTTTTATATCCAGAAGGATTAAATCCGGACCTTCTTCTAATAATCTATATGAAGATAAGGCTGATTCAGCTTCGATGCATTCATATCCTTCATATTCGAGTATCATACTTAAGCTTTTCCTTATGTTTTCTTCATCATCAACAATTAGGATTTTTTTCTTCACCATTTTCAATATATCAAGCATAACTTAGATAAATAAATTTTTCCATCAGTTCCTTCTATAGTTGAACCTCTGTCAAAAACAAAGAAAATACCTGTTATGTATTTAAGATTAATGGGATAATCCTTTTTTCCCTTTATATTATAAAGATCTTTGAAATATATTATTTTTTCCTCCCAATTTTCTTTTATTTTTACTGATCGGGCCCACCATCTTTCCTCATTCTGGAATATGTCTCTAACTTGAAACCAGACTCTCAATTTTTTATCACTCTTAATGTTGAAAGAAAGCCCTTTGTATTCATTAAAATTCATGTATTCTCTTCGTGTAAGGGCGCACCAGAGGTTCTCATTCTTTTTTTCAGGAATTCCAAGTTTGAATTTCATTAAAAGATAATTTTTATTCCCATCCTCTGAAATTTCAGTATGTACCCATGATTTTTGGTCTTTTTCCTCCACAAAATATTTTTCATTTTTAAAATCCGTTAGAAATTTTTCTTTCAAAAGTTCATTTTTTTGCCCATTGATTTCATCAGTTTTTTTGCTTCTCATATAAATTGGATTTGACAGGATCCATGGCACATCCTCCCTTAACACTGGATTATTGATGAGATGAACCTCTGCTCTATAAAAGCCATTTTCTTTAACCCTGTATTTCAGAATTTTTTCCTTTGATTTTTTTATAGTTTCTCCATTTTTGATAAGATGTATTTCAAAGGGAAAGTTAAAAGATGCTTCTACAAAAAGGTCGGATTCTTTTTCTTCTATCTCCCCGGCACTTAAAAATTTATTACCTTTTTTCCCATAAAACCTGAATCCACGACTTGAGGAAGCCCCATCTATCGAAGAATAGAATTTTCCATTTTTCAGGCTATTCAGGATTAACGCTCTTTTTTCCCTAAAATTTATGGGAAAATCTTTTTCAACAGGAATATGTAATTTGATTATTCTGAAAAGCGAGCTGTATGAAGGAAAAGGAAGAGAAAACGATTCTGTAATGCTAAGCTTCCCATGGGCATCAAGGGCATAAAAACCCCAGACTTCTCCCTTTTTATTCAATGAATCCCATTTTTTTATCTCTTCTACTGGGTTTTTTATTATCCTTAAGAATGCGTATAATGGATTTATTGGATATATAAAAGGAAGAGTAACAAGAGAAACAAGATTGTGACCTCTCATCTGAGAATCAATATTTATAATTTCAATTCCATTAAAATTTCCATCGAAATTTCCATTCCATGGAACCTTCTTAGAATTAGGATGAGCTATTATTGAAATTCCTCCCCCTTCTCTTACATCCTCCATAGCTTCTTTACCAACTGGAGAAAATTTATAAGTTGGCTCTTCAAAACCAATTCCAAGAAGATGTCCTTCATGGACAGAGATTTCTGAACCGGAAATTACAGAGATACTGTTATGAATTCCTTCCTGTTTTAAAGACTTAAAATTCGGGTGACCATGGTCCGTGAGGATCAGAAAATCAAGGCCAGCTTTTTTTGCCTCTTCTGAAATCTGTTTTACATCGGATTTTCCATCGCTAAGGATAGAATGAACATGAATAACTCCTTCCAGTTCGGATGAATTTACATCACTTTTATAAGGTGTGAAAAAAAATTTTTTATAATTTAAGAGGAAAATTAATAATAAAAATAATAAGACTATTTTTAGTGTATTTTTTAATTTCATTTATTTATCAATAAAAAAACTTAGCGTTCAAAGTTTTGTGGTAATATAAATCAACTTAACATTTTTATGAGCTGGAAGGGTGGCAAAGAAACCGAAGGTTCCTGAAAACCGTGACGAATGCGTAGCGGGCATGGTTTCTCTCGTGCATTTTCGGGAGAAGAGCGACGCATGAGTGCCGAGCTGTAATTTTCCAAGTGTGCTGTCCCATAAATCTTTTCCCAGAGAAAGGAGTTCTTTGACAGCACACTGAAGGGGTATGGGGAAGGTGTCTTCCCCATGTCTGGGGGGGTGCTCAGCGAAGCGTCTAAGGAGGGCTTGCCCCCATAGGGAAAGTGTTGTGACACAAATAAATAACAAAGACAATTTTGAGTGTCACAACACTTTGATGGGGAAAATACAGCATGTTTTAGGGTCACTCTTCCAGCTCTAATTATTGACTACTACAAAACTTTACTTATTTTCATAAAAAAGCATCGTTTTATTTTAATGATTATTTCCTTCTGATGAGCTCTTTCATTTCTCTTACTGCCTTCTCGATCCCGACGATTGCTGACCTTGCGATGATTGAAAAGCCGATGTTTAGCTCTTCTATTTCTCCAATTTTTACGATTGGTGATACATTTTTATAGTCAAGCCCATGACCCGCTACAACTTTGAATCCGATTTCTTTTCCAATTTTTGCGGCATTTTTAATCTTCTGAAGTTCCATTTCCCTTTCCTCCAGCGTTTCTGTTTCTGAGTACTTTCCAGTATTGATTTCGATCGTATTTGCTCCTAACTCTCCACATTTTTTGATTTGTTCTACATCTGGGTCGATGAATATAGATACTTCTATTCCCTCCTTTTTCAACCTATCAACAGCATTTTTTAATTCCTTGAAATTGGAAATAACATTAAGACCTCCTTCAGTGGTGAGTTCCTCTCTTTTTTCAGGAACAAGAGTAGAAATATCAGGTTTGTATTTTGCCGCGATTTCTATCATTTCAGTAGTTGCTGCCATCTCAAGATTTAATTTTGTCTTGACAACTTTTCGCAAAATTTCAAGGTCTCTTTCCTGAATGTGTCTTCTGTCTTCTCTAAGGTGGATTACAATACCATCAGCTCCAGAAATTTCAGCTAACAAAGATGCTAAAACAGGGTCTGGCTCTTTTGCTTTTCTTGCCTGTCTTAGAGTTGCAATATGATCCACATTCACACATAATTTCATTTTTCATCTCCCAAGGTATTTTTTACAGCAGAAGCAATTTCTTCTGCCCAATCTTTGATTTTCTCTTCATTTTCGCCTTCTATCATTATTCTCAGTTTAGGCTCTGTACCTGAATATCTGAGAAGAATCCTACCACGCTTTCCGATTTCTTTTTTTATTTTTTCTTCGATGTTAACTATTTCAGGCAATTCATTTAAAGGTTTTTTCTCCTTGACTTTTACATTTACTAAAATTTGAGGAAATTTCTCCATATCTGAGGAAAGCTCTTTCAGGGACTTTTTTTCAGCGACGATTACTTTCAGCATCTGTATAGTAGTGACAATTCCATCTCCTGTTGGTAAAATATCGAGAAAGATTGTATGACCAGATTGTTCTCCTCCAAGTTTTGATTTTCTCTTCCTCATTTCCTGTAGTACATATTTGTCTCCCACTGGAGTTCTAATCAGCTTAAAGCCATACTTTTTTAAAGCAATTTCTAATCCTAAATTACTCATCACAGTTCCTATGATGAATGGAGAGATAAGTTTATCTTTTAAATATTTAGCCTGAATTAGAAGAGTGTGATCACCATCAAAAATTTCTCCATCCTTATCCACCCAAATAGCCCTATCAGAATCTCCGTCATAGGCAATACCAAAAATAGCTCCTTTTGATGTAGCCTCCTTTGAAAGAGATCCTGGGAAAAGGGAACCGCATCTATAATTTATATTTTTTCCATCAGGGTTATTGTTTATTGGAATAACATCAAAGCCCAGTTCTGAAAATAGGATAGGGGCAAAATTTGATGCTGCTCCATTCGCACAGTCCACAACAATTTTCAGGTTATCCCCATTTAGCCCTTCTCCTACTTTTTTGAGAAAATTAAAATATTCCGAAGAGAATTTTTTATCTTCGATAATTTCTTCTCTTTTTATCTTTGACCTCTTTCTTTCGATTAATCTTTTTTCGATCTCCTCTTCAATTTCATCCTCAATCTTTATCCCATCAGAACCGAATATTTTTATTCCATTATCTTCATAGGGATTGTGAGAAGCTGATATAGATATCCCCGCGGAAAAATTAAATTTTCTTGTTAAGTAACATATGGCTGAGGTTGGAATTATTCCAGCAAGATAAACTTTCCCATTTTTTGATTTTATCCCCGAGCAAAGTGATGCTTCTATCCAGGAACCCGATTCTCTTGTGTCTTTTCCAATCAGGACATTTTTTTTAATTCCTCTCTCTTCAAATATTTCAGTGAGTATTTGCCCGATTATATACAAAGAATCATAATCTAAAGGAAATTCTCCTGCTTTTGCTCTTAAGCCATCTGTTCCGAAATATTTTGACATTCTATTCCTCGTTTGTCTTTTCGATTTCTATTTTTACTATCACAAATTTATCATCCAAAAGCCTTAAATATTGATTGGGAGGAAAAATATTTACCTTCATTTCTATCGAAGAATTTAATTGGGATAGATTTATAGAATCAGTCTTAACGTTCATCCCGTCTTTAAATCTTGTCTTGGGCCCAGATACTTTAGTTTTGTTTGGAAACACAGTTACACTCTTTAACTTTAACCCCTTCGCCATTTTTCCAGTTATAACTGGTTTAATGTCTACATATTTTTCTTGAATGGTGTCAAAAGTAATCTGAATCATCGACGGGTTTATTTTAACTATTTCTGCTTCCTCAGGAATGATTATATCTTCATCAGAAATTTTAAACCATTGTGTTCCTTCTTTCGCTTTTTCAAGGTTTAATTTTAGTGAGATTTTGTCTGGATTTAAATTCCTTATTATTCTTTCCGGGGCTCGAATTCTTATCTCAGCATTTTTTACAGAGGTTCCGATAATTTCCAAATTATTTGG
Organism: Acidobacteriota bacterium; assembly: GCA_040756905.1. Taxonomy (NCBI): domain Bacteria; kingdom Pseudomonadati; phylum Acidobacteriota; species Acidobacteriota bacterium. The sequence goes on along the minus strand of JBFLYD010000043.1, from coordinate 105,178 downwards.
AATGTTTTTTAGTTCGATTGGAACAGGAATGTAGATATCAGAAAAAGATTTTTCATCTTTACCAATTGTAAACCATATCAGGAATGCAAGCACAATCGAAATAATTTTAATTTCAATGTTTTCCTTAAAAAAATTCTTTATGATATTCTTCATTCAATACCTATTAATTTTATCATCCTTTCTTCAAGCTCATCCCTTGTTAAATTTCTTATAAGATTCCCTCTGGATGCAAGAGATATCGAGCCATTTTCTTCTGACACAACTACAACTATTGCATCCGTCTCCTGAGAAAGTCCAATAGCAGCCAAATGTCTTGTTTTTATCTTTAGCTCTTCACCATAAGAATGATGAGAAGGAAAGGGGAGAAGGCATCCCGCTGCGGTTATTTTATTTTTCTGAATTATTATAGCTCCATCGTGTAAAGGGGTTCTCGGGTAAAATATGTTCACTATTAAATCTTTTGATATATTTGCATTTATGGGTATACCTTTTTCCGCAAAGCTTTTAAGAGATATTTCTCTTTCAATTCCTATTAGGGCGCCTATCCTCTGGGATGAGAGATACTCAACCGCAGCAGATATTTCTTTTATGCTCTTTTCTGAAGGTTTGGGAACAAATGGTCTGAAAAGTTTTTTTGAGCCAATGTCAGCTAAAAATTTTCTTATTTCTGCCTGATACAGGACAATTAGTGCGAATATAAGGTATGGGATGAAATTTCTTATCAGCCAGTTGAAAGCACGAAGATTAATCAGTTTTGAAATTATATAGGCAAAGCCAATGATAAAAAGTCCTATTGTCATCTGATAAGCTTTTGTTTCCTTTATCAGGAGAAGAAAATTGTAAATAAGAAATGCAACAATAAGAATATCGAAAATATCAGCAAGACTAAACTTCGATAAAAGATGAAGAAGGGTTTCCATTTTTTGTCTTATGAATATAATATTTCTTCCGCTGTTTTTATTGCTCTTTTTATTGATTTTACATCATGGGATCTGAGAATATGAGCACCATTTATTACTGAAATTATTGATGCTGCAATCGATCCCTCAACTCTTTCTTTTGGGGGAAGGTTGAGAATCTTACCTATAAAAGATTTTCTTGAAACTCCAATAAGAACAGGTCTTTTAAATTTTTCCAAAAAATTAAGGTTTTTTATGATTCTGAGATTGTTCTCGTATGATTTTCCGAAACCTATTCCTGGATCTATAATAACTTTGTTTAGATCTATTTCGTTTAAACTGAGAAAGTTTATCCTTTCATAAAAAAAATTTTCAATTTCTTCGAAAAGATTCTCATAAACAGGATTGTCCTGCATGGTTTTAGGAGTTCCTTTCATATGCATAATAACGAAAGGACAACTCTCTTTTTTTATAATTTTTATCATTTCCTTGTCAAACCTCAATCCACTTATATCATTGATCATATCTGCTCCCCAATCAAAAGCTTCTTCAGCTATTCTTGCTTTATAGGTATCCACGGAAATGAAACAATTTACTTTTTTCCTCAATTCTTTTAGTACAGGTATTACTCTTTTTCTTTCCTCTTCCAGAGGAGTCGGCTCGGAACCAGGTCTTGTGCTTTCTCCACCTATATCAATTATTTCAGCTCCTTCTTCCTCCATCTGGGTTCCCTTTTCTATAGCTTTTTCAGTACTGAAATAATCACCTCCATTAGAGAAAGAATCGGGTGTTACATTCAGGATTCCCATTATTTTTGTTTCTTTTCCAAGAATGAGTTGTCTACTTTTAAATTTTATCGAGAAAATTTCCCTCATTTCGAAGGAATCTCTCCGGCCATTTCCGGCGAAGATGTTTCTCTTGTTTTCTTTCTCTGGGCTTTTTCAGTTTTTGGTTTTGTCTCTAAAATAGCATTAATTTCATCTGATGTTAACACTTCTTTTTCGAGTAATGTTTCTGCAATCTTGAAGAGTTTGTCTTTTTTCTCCGATAATATATTTCTTGCTCTTTCATAATTTCTCATAATGATTTTCTTTACCTCTTCATCGATTTTTTGCGCTGTTTCTTCACTGAAGTCTCTTCTCATTGTCAAATCTCTGCCAAGAAATACAAGGTCATCTCTTTCCCCAAATGTTATTGGGCCTAAATCTGACATACCCCATTGACATACCATTTTTCGAGCTATCTCTGTGGCTACATCAAAATCATTGCCAGCTCCGGTGGTCATATTTCCAAGACCTATTTCTTCAGCGATTCTACCAGCAGATAGAACTGAAATCTGGGCTTCTAAATATTCTTTATTGTATGTGTACCTGTCATCAAGGGGTAATTGTTGAGTAACTCCGAGGGCAAGTCCTCTTGGAATTATTGAAACTTTATGGATCGGGTCAGCTTCAGGGAGAACCGATGCTACCAATGCATGCCCTGCTTCATGAAATGCAGTATTTTTCTTTTCTTCGTCTGAAATTATCAAGCTTTTTCTCTCCGCACCCATAAGTACCTTATCCTTGGCATGTTCGAAATCTTTCATTTGAACGGCTTTTTTACCATACCTTGCTGCATTTAGAGCAGCTTCATTCACCATGTTAGCTAAATCTGCTCCTGAGAAACCAGGAGTTGTTCTGGCAATTAATTTTAAATCTGTATCTTTATCGAGGGGAATTTTTCTTGTGTGAACTTTTAATATTTCTTCCCTTCCTTTAACATCCGGCTTGTTTACAACAATTCTTCTGTCAAATCTTCCAGGCCTTAAAAGGGCATGATCTAAAATGTCGGGTCTGTTTGTGGCAGCTATTAAAATTATTCCTTCATTGGAATCGAATCCGTCCATCTCCACAAGGAGAGCATTTAAAGTTTGTTCTCTTTCGTCATGCCCACCGCCAAGTCCAGCACCTCTTTCTCTTCCCACAGCATCTATTTCATCTATGAAAATTAGACAGGGTGCATGCTTTTTCCCTTGGTCAAATAAATCTCTCACCCTTGATGCACCAACTCCCACAAACATTTCAACAAAATCTGAACCGCTAATGGAGAAAAAAGGCACATCTGCTTCTCCAGCTACCGCTTTTGCAAGCAATGTTTTTCCTGTTCCTGGTGGACCGACAAGAAGCACACCCTTTGGAATTCTGCCTCCAAGTCTTTGAAATTTCTGGGGATCTTTAAGAAATTCGATTATTTCTTGTAATTCTTCCTTTGCTTCATCAACACCAGCAACATCTCTAAATGTTACCTTTTTGCCCGACTCAGAAAAAAGTTTAGCTCTGCTTTTTCCAAACGAAAGGGCTTTGTTTCCACCACTTTGCATCTGTCTCATAAAAAGAATCCAGAAAACAACGAGGATAATAAGTGGTGCCCATGTAAATATATAGGAAAATATGGGGCTCTGAGATGTGTCTTTTACTGATATTATTACTTTATGCTCTCTTAAGATCTTGACAAGGTCATTATACTGAGGTGGAGCTGTTGTTTTAAAAGCAGTTCCATCCTCATAAGAACCTTTTATTTCAGAGCCACTGATTGTTACTTCGTTTATTTTTCCAAGAGTAACCTCATCAAGAAATTCACTGAATTTTAGTTCTTGTTTCTTCTTCGCTGGACTCTGCAATAAGCTCCACAATAGAATGATGATAATCCCTGTTACTATCCAAAAAAGAGCACTTTTTAATGTAGACTTTTTTTTCCCATTCATTAAAACCCTCTAATTTAAAATTTTACCACGAATTTAAACATTTGCAAATATTATTTGACATTCAGTAAGCATCTCCTTTTCCGTGATGAAGACAGAAAATGTCATGCTGAACTTGTTTCAGCATGACACTTTCAGGATTCGGAATAACACTCGTAAATGAGCATTTTATCTTCCATCACGAAATTGGAAATGCTTCCGGACAAAAGAATTTTTTTGACAATTAGAGGGAAATGTTTTAATATAATATTTATGCCAATATATGAATTTAGTTGTAATGAGTGCAATGAGAAATTTGAGGTTATCATATTAAAATCAGACCAGATTATAGAATGTCCGAAATGTAAGGGTAAAAGTTTAAAAAAACTTTACTCTCCTTTTGGCATAGCAGGAGGAGATAAGTTTGAAAGCAGTGTTTCTTCTTCCAATTCTTGCTCTTCATGTAAGATGACAAGCTGCAGTACCTGCGACTAACTAAAGAATTTCGTTTAATCTGAATCCTATTTAAAATACTTGAATCAAACACAATTTACTTAAATTCTCTTTGTCTCTCTGGTGTGACATGAAAATAGGTTTAGGCTCTATGTTAAAAATGTTGATGATACAATAGAGAGAAATTGACTTTAGAGTGCAAAAATGCTAAAAAATTAAATGGTTTTATGATTTCTTTAGATCTGTCGCTGTTCGCTATTGCATTGATAATAGGCATTCTTACCTTTTTCATGCAAAAAGTTTACTTCAATTCTGTTTCGAAAATAAAAGAGGGCAGGGAGAGTCTAATTTCTAAGAATGAAAAAAAGGTTTCTGAAATAGTTTCTATTTATGAGGAAAAATTATCGTTTTTAAATGATAAACTGAGCCAGGCAAGAATTGAAGCTTCAGAGATTAAGGAAAATATTAGAAACAAAACCCAGACTGAAATTGAGAGAATAATAAATGAGGCAAAAGCTTTATCGGAGAAAATGCTGAAAGAGGAATTAAAAAAAATAGATAATCAAAAAAGAGAGGCTATAAAAAAGTTAGAAAAGGAAGCCGATGAGATTTCAGAAATGATAGTGGAGAGTTTTTTAAAAATATGAAAGCGAGTGTCTTGTCACTTAAATATCTTTTTTTATTTTTATGCGACAAGACACTTTCCCTATGGGGGCAAGCCCCCCTTAGACGCTTCGCTGAGCACCCCCCAGACATGGGGAAGCCTCTTCCCCATGCCCCTTCAGTGTGCTGTAGGAAAGATTTTTTGTTTATGAAGATGTTTACGGGACAGCACACCAGGCTTGTATTAGTTTTATTTATTTTCTTTTCAGTGTGCTCGTCCATAGATATTTTCGGAATGAGCGAAGGTGAAGCCCACAGATCAGCATGGTTTGATTTTCTTGGAAAAACTTTTAATTTTGTTATCCTTTTTGGTTTCATATTCCTTTTAATTAGAAAATCATTGATAAATTTTTTGAAAGGTAGAGGGGATAAAATAAAAGAAAGAATCGAAAGCTCAGAAAATCTCAAAAAAGAAGCAGAGGAAAGATTAAGATCAATTGAAAGGAGACTTGAGAGAATAAGAGAAGAGATAAAAGGGATGAAGAAGAAGGCAGAGGAGGAAGGAATAGAGGAGAAGAAAAAATTATTAAAGGAAGCCGAGGTAGAAAGAGAGAAAATCCTGAGATCTGTTAAGAAGGAAATTGAAACCCATGCAAAGAAAGCAATGGATGAGCTAAAAGAATATGGTTCTCAGCTTTCAATAGCTCTGGCAGAAGAAAAAATGAAAAAAACACTGGATAAAGATCAGCAAGAGAAAATAATTACCAAAGTCTTGGAAGATTTAAAGGAGATTTAATAATGAAGAGTGAAGTAGTAGCAAGAAGATATGCGATGGGATTGGTGAGAGCTACATCTTCTGAGAAAGAATGGAAAATAATACATGGAGAATTGAATAAAATTTTAGAAATATTTAAGAGCTCTGAGGAGCTGATTTCATTTTTAGAATCTCCTTTTTTTCCGAGAAAAATTAAAGGAGAGGTTTTAAAGAAAATTGGAGAATATTTTAATTTTTCAGAAAAAACTAAAAATTTTCTTTATCTTGTTGAAGAAAAAGGAAGAGTAAATTTACTGAAAGAAATCGTCATGAGTTATGAAGATTTATGGTATCAAAAGAAAGCCATACATAAATTAGAGATATATTCTGCTTTTCTCTTGAAAACAGAACAGAAAAAGCAGATAATAGCTAAGCTTGAAAAAATTTTAAAAGGAAAGATAATTTCTAATTTTAAAACAGACCCTTCTATCATTGGAGGGTTGAAGATAAAAAAAGGAAATGTATTTTATGACGGAACAATAAAAGGAAATCTAATAAGACTTAAAGATAGAATAACAGGAGAAAAAGAATGGAAATCAGAGCAGATGAAATAAGTAAAATAATAAAGAGTCAGATCGAGAATTACAAATTGGATATTGATATTGAAGAAGTGGGGATAGTAATTTCAGTGGGTGATGGCATTGCCAGAATCCATGGACTTGATATGGTGATGTACAACGAGATGCTGGAGTTTCCCAATGGAGTTAGAGGTATTGCATTAAACCTTGAAGAAGATAATGTGGGAGCTGTCCTTTTAGGTGAGACCCATAAAATTAAAGAAGGAGACCTCATTAAGAGAACTCACAAGATTATGTCTGTTCCAGCTGGAGAAGCTTTAATAGGGAGAGTTGTTGATCCTCTTGGAAATCCCCTCGATGGAAAAGGACCGGTAAAAACAAATGTTTTTATGCCTGTGGAAAGGATTGCTCCTGGTGTTGTTGATAGACTCCCCGTTAAAGAACCTCTTCAGGCAGGGATTAAAGCTATTGATGCTATGATTCCCATTGGGAGAGGACAGAGAGAGCTAATAATTGGAGATAGACAGACAGGGAAAACAGCTATTGCAATCGATACAATTTTAAATCAAAAAAATTCAGATGTGATATGCATATATGTAGCAATAGGTCAGAAAAAATCAACAGTGGCTCAGGTGATAAAAATACTCGAGGATTCAGGAGCAATGGATTATTCGATTGTAGTAGTGGCATCAGCATCTGATCCCACTACAATGCAGTACCTTGCTCCTTATGCAGGATGTGCCATGGGTGAATACTTTCGGGATAGAGGGAAGCACTCTCTATTAATTTACGATGACCTTTCCAAGCATGCTGCAGCTTACAGAGAAATTTCTCTTCTTCTCAGAAGACCCCCAGGAAGAGAAGCATATCCTGGAGATGTGTTTTATTTACATTCCAGGCTTTTAGAAAGGGCAGCTAAACTTAATGATCATATGGGAGGAGGCTCTCTTACTGCATTGCCTATAATAGAGACTCAAGCTGGCGATGTTTCAGGGTACATTCCAACAAATGTTATTTCTATAACAGATGGTCAGATTTATTTAGAACCTGATTTATTCAACGCTGGAATAAGACCAGCTATAAATGTAGGAATTTCAGTCTCAAGAGTTGGTGGAAATGCTCAGATTAAAGCGATGAAAAAGGTTGCTGGAACTTTAAGACTTGACCTTGCTCAATACCGGGAACTTGCCACATTTGCCCAGTTTGGTTCTGACCTTGATAAAGCAACAATAGCTCAATTAAATCGGGGGGAAAAACTTACAGAAATTCTAAAGCAGGATCAATATAAACCTTATCCTGTGGAAAACCAGATAGTTATAATTTATGCAGGAACACACGGATTTCTCGATGACCTGGAAATAGAAAAGATTAACTTCTATGAAGAAGAATTGTATAAATACATTGAGACAAATTTTCCTGAAATTTTTAATGAGCTCCGGGAGAAAAAGGATCTGGATGAGGATTTGGAGAAGAGATTAGATCTATCAATCAAAAGATTTACCGAAGAATTTAAAGGCAGACAAAATAAGTAATGCCAACACTTTTAGATTATAGGAGAAAGATCAGAAGCATAAAAAATACTCAACAGATGACAAGTGCGATGAAAACAGTTTCTGCTGCAAAATTAAAAAGAACTCAGAAAACACTTTTATCATCAAGGCCTTATTCTGAAAAGTTAAAAGATGTTATCAGAAGCCTTTCCTCAAGAGTTGTTACTTCTCTCCATCCTTTGCTCGAGGTAAGGGAAGAGAAATCGGTTGATGTAGTTATTGTTACCGGAGATAAAGGATTATGCGGTGCTTTCAATTCAAACATTATAAAATTTTCCCATGAATTTATCGAGGAAAAGACTAAAGAATCAAAAATTAATTTGATTTTGATAGGGAAAAAAGGAAGAGATTTTTTCAGAAAAAGACCTTATCCCATAAGGCATGTATGGATAGACTTATTTTTTAAGATAAATTATGAGAAAACTCTTGATATATCCAAAAAAATAATTGAGCTTTACGAGAACAGGAAAACAGATGCAATTTATGTAATATATAATAAATTTGAGTCATTGATAAGACAGAAAATTGTATGGGAAAAGTTATTGCCAGTTCCCAAATGGGAAACTGAAGAAGTGATGATTGATTATATTTATGAGCCGGAACCGCGGGAGATTTTCAATGAACTTATGCCAAAATATGTAGAATTTCTTGTCTTCAACATTTTGATGGAATCTGCTACTGCTGAACATTCTGCAAGAATGATGGCGATGGAGCAGGCAACAAAGAATGCTGGGGATTTAATCGAAAATCTTACATTGATTATGAATAAAATTCGTCAGGCTTCCATCACAAAAGAATTGATAGATATTATGACTGCTTCAGAAGCTCTGGCTAAATCGAGAATTTAGGAGGAATTTATGAAATATGGGAGAGTTGTTCAAGTTATAGGACCTGTGGTTGATGTGGAATTTGATGAAGGTGAAGTGCCTGAAATTTATACAGCTTTACAAATAACTACCGATGAATTTAAAAGCTCACGGGAGATAAATATAATAGTAGAGGTAGAACAGCATCTTGGTGAGAATAGAGTTCGAGCCGTTTCTATGCATCCCACGGATGGTGTGATCAGAGGGATGAGAGCGATTAATTTAGAAGGTCCGATCACTGTTCCTGTAGGTAGAGAGACTCTTGGGAGATTAATGAATGTAATCGGAGAGCCAGCTGATAAACTTGGGGAAATAAAAGCAAAAAAGAGATATCCAATTCACAGGCCCGCTCCTCCATTAGATGAGCAGAGCACAAAATTAGAAATGTTTGAGACAGGGATTAAAGTTATTGATTTACTCGAACCTTATTTAAAAGGAGGGAAAATTGGACTTTTTGGCGGAGCAGGGGTTGGCAAGACCGTTATAATCATGGAGTTAATCCATAATGTTGCTAAGAAGCACGGAGGTTTTTCTGTGTTTGCGGGGGTTGGCGAGAGAACAAGGGAAGGTAATGATTTATGGCTTGAAATGAAACAATCCGGGGTTCTAAGCAAGGCATCTTTAATTTATGGCCAGATGACCGAGCCACCCGGTGCAAGACTAAGAGTTGGTCTTTCAGGTCTGACTGTTGCTGAATATTTCAGAGATGAAGAAGGTCAGGATGTACTTTTATTCATAGATAACATATTTAGATTTGTTCAGGCAGGTTCAGAAGTTTCTGCTTTGCTTGGAAGGATGCCCTCAGCGGTCGGCTATCAGCCTAATTTGGCTGCAGAGCTGGGAGAACTTCAGGAGAGAATTACATCAACCAAAAGAGGCTCAATTACCTCTGTTCAGGCAATTTATGTTCCTGCCGATGATTTCACTGACCCTGCACCTGCAACAACATTCTCTCATTTAGATGCAAACACAAATCTCTCCCGCCAGATTGCAGAGATGGGAATCTATCCAGCAGTTGACCCTTTATCTTCCTACTCAAGAATTCTTGACCCAAGAATAATAGGAGAAGAGCATTATCAGGTAGCAAGGCAAGTTAGAGCCATTCTGCAGAGATATAAAGATCTTCAGGATATAATAGCTATTCTGGGAATAGAGGAACTTTCGGAAGAGGATAAAATAATTGTTGCAAGAGCGAGAAAAATCCAGAAGTTTCTTTCGCAGCCGTTCCATGTAGCTGAAGAATTTACCGGAAGAAAGGGAAAATATATTGAAATCAAAGATACGATAAAAGGATTTAAAGAGATTGCTGAAGGAAAGTGCGATAACATTCCAGAACAGGCTTTTTATATGGTAGGTACAATTGAAGAGGTTAGGGAAAAAGCAATGGAATTGGAGAAATGAGTCTTCCTTCTAAACTTACTTTAGAAGTTATTACACCTGAGAAATTGCTTATAAAAGATGAAGTCGATGAAGTATATCTTCCTGGTAAACTTGGATATTTAGGTATTCTGCCAGGTCACAGACCGCTTCTTTCCCTCCTTGGAATTGGGGAGCTTCATTATAAAAAAGGAAAAATAAGTAAATATTTGAGTATTTTCTGGGGATTTGTAGAAGTTTTGCCTGATAGAGTAATAGTGCTTGCCCATAAGGGTGAAAAAGCAGAGGAAATAGATGTTACAAGAGCTGAAGATGCAAAAAAGCGGGCTGAAGAGATTATTCAGAGAGCAATGAGAGGTCAAGTTTCTCCCGCTGATTTAAATAAAGCATTGATCAAATTACAAAAAGCTCTTACGAGAATTAAGGTTTATAAAAGATATCATGGAAACTGATATCGAAGAATTTAACGATAAAATAAGTTTTGATTCCTTTTTTAAAGGAAAAATTAAGGTACTTCAAAAAGTAAAAGGATTTCGTTTCTCAATAGATGCTCCTCTTTTGGCTTCTTTCATCAAGACAAAAAAAGGCGATAAACTAATTGAATTGGGAGCTGGAAATGGAATTATTTCTTTAATATTGACCCACTCAAATCCCCTTAAGAAAATTGTTACTGTTGAAATACAGAAATCCCTTGTAGAGTTGGCGAAAAAAAATGTTGAGATAAATAACTTTGGAAACAAAATCAAAGTTCTTCAGGCTGATCTGAGGAAATTATGTTTGAATGAAAAATACGATGTGGTTTTTTCTAATCCTCCTTACAGAAAAGTAGGAGAGGGAAAGACAAATCCTGATATAGAGAAGGCAATTGCAAGACATGAGATTCTATGCGATATTTATGATGTAATGAAAGTCACATCTTCTTTAATGAAAAAAAATGGAAAAGCCTATTTTATATTTAGGACTGAAAGAAAAGATGATTTTGAAGATGCGTGCATGAAGAATAAGTTAAAAATTAAAAGAATAAAATATGTTTATCCAAAAAAAAATTCCAAATCAAATCTTTTTCTCACAGAAGTTGTTTTTTTTTCAAACAAGATTATTGAGGAAGAGCCAATTATAATCCACAAGGATGATGGAACTTTTACTGAAGAAATGCAGAATATTCTTAATGGCAAGGTTATATGATAAAAAACATCAGAGAGCTTTTAAAATACCGAGTTTTAATTCAAAGTCTTGTTTCAAGAGAGCTAAAAGCAAGATATAGAGGGTCAATCCTCGGGTTTCTTTGGTCTTTTTTTAATCCATTCCTTCTTCTTCTCGTTTATACTATTGTTTTTGGTTTTATAATCAGGCCAAGAGACCCGACTTTCGAAGCAAACCCTTTCACATATTCTTTATTTCTATTTTGTGGATTACTTCCATGGATATGGTTCAGTTCCTCCCTTCTGGAAAGTTCTAATGTTTTAATAATTAACGGAAATCTTATTAAAAAAATTCTATTTCCTGCTGAGGTTCTGCCTACAGTAGTAGTTCTGGCAAATCTTATGAATTTTATATTTGGCCTTCCTATCCTTTTTTTATTTTTTATTCTAATCGGCAGGAATCTTACATTCTGGGTTTTTTTTCTCCCAATTTCAATAATTATTCAATTCATCCTGATATTGGGGTTTTCGCTATTAATATCTTCTTTAAGTGTCATATTCAGGGATATTCAAAATATCTTAGCTAATCTTGTGACATTATGGTTTTTTTCAACACCAATTATTTATCCTTTTTCATTCCCTGTAATTCAGGAATCAAAATTCCTGAAAATATTTTTGAGTCTGAATCCTATGACTCATGTGATAGAGTCATATCAATATTCCATATTTTATAGCTCCCTGCCTCACTGGAAAAGATTATCTGTTACATTCATTTTTTCTGTAGTAGTATTTTTAATTGGCTATTTTGTTTTTAATAAGCTGAGAGATTCATTTTCTGAGGAGGTGTAATTGATCGTTATTGATGTTCAGAATGTCTCTAAAATCTACAGAAAGTATTCATCAAGATATAGATTTCAAACATTAAAAAGTGCTCTATTAAGGGGCACTTTCTTTAAAGAATTAAGGCCAGATGAGATAATCCATGCTCTTGATAGTGTGAGTTTTAGTGTAAAGAAAGGAGCAACTCTCGGAATTATAGGAGCAAATGGCTCAGGAAAAAGCACACTGTTGAAGGTCATTGCGGGTATCACAAAACCAACAGAGGGTGCAGTTAATGTGGATGGTAAAGTTTCAGCTTTAATTGAATTGGGGGTAGGTTTTCATCCTGAAATTTCAGCGAGAGAAAATATATACATAAATGGCATTATGCTCGGATTGAGTAAGAAGGAAATCTCGGAAAAGTTTGATGAGATTGTTAAATTCGCAGAGCTTGAAGAATTCATAGATCAGCCAGTAAAAACTTATTCTTCTGGAATGTATATGAGACTTGGGTTTTCAATAGCAATAAACGTTAACCCTGATATTCTTTTAATAGATGAAGTTTTGGCTGTTGGAGATGCAGCTTTCGTACCAAAATGTCTTGATAGAATAGCAGATTTTAAAAGAAGACAGAAGACCATACTTTTTGTGAGTCATGACCTTACGACAGTTGAGAATATCTGCGATGAAGTGATCTGGCTAAAAAAAGGTAAATGTCAGACGAAAGGTGACCCAAAAAGGGTAGTTGATGCATATTTGAAGGATGTAGCTCAGATAACAGAGGAAAAATTGGAGACCCTTCATAAAGAAAAAGAGAAAGAAGCTGAGAGAGAAGAATTGGCTCCTCAAATAGAGGAAAAGAGAGAGGCAAGATGGGGCAGTAGAGAAGTGGAGATTCTCTCTGTGAAGTTGAAATCTTCCGATGGGGAAGAGAAGTGGGTATTTCATGAGGGCGAGGAAATGAGGATTGAGCTTGAAGTAGAATCAAAGAAAAAAATTGATGATTTTGTTTTTGGGATTGGAATTTTTAATCCTCAGGGTATGTCGGTTTATGGAACAAATACTAACTTTGAGGATTTTGTTTCTGACCATTTAGAAGGGAGAGGGAAGGTCACATTTAAAATAAAAAATCTTAACTTGATAAATGGAAGTTATTTTCTTGATGTCGCAATTCATAAAAGAGATGGATACGCGTATGATTATCACAGATCTCTATATGAATTCAGGGTATTCTCAAGGAAAAAAGATATAGGTATTTGGAGACCAAACCATTCTTGGACCTTTTCACCTAACATAAAATGGAAAAAGTAAGAAGTCTTGATGAGATAATTGAAATAAAAACAAATTTAAAAAAACACAATAAAAAAATTGTTTTTACAAATGGATGTTTTGATCTGATTCACCCTGGTCACATAAGGCTTTTCAAGTGGGCTGAATCAATGGGTGATATTCTTATCGTTGGAGTTAACACCGATGATTCAGTAAAGGTCATTAAAGGAAAAAATAGACCCATATTCCCTTTGAATGAAAGATTGGAGATATTGGAATCCATTGAATACATAGACTATCTTGTCCCTTTCGATGAAGAAACACCTCTTGAGTTAATAAAGAATATCGAACCGGATTTTCTGATAAAAGGAGGAGATTATAACACAGACCAGGTTGTGGGTAGAGATTTTGTTGAGTCATATGGGGGGAGAGTTCTCATATTCCCATACCAAAAAAAATATTCAACTTCAGCAATCATCGCAAAGATATTAAACACTTGATTGATCTGTGGGGAAACAAGTAAAGTTTTGTAGTGGTAAAAAATTTGGGCAGCAGGGGTGACTTCAAAAACACGCTGTATTTTCCCCAGTCCCGCACTAACTTATTATTACCTAATACAAACGCATTGAATAAATTGTAGGGCAACCCTTTAGAGCCTGCCCCGAACTTGATTCGGGGGTTGCTTAATGCAAGGCTTTAGCCTTGCCCTACATGTAACAATATTTTATGCGTTTGCTATAAATTAAGGAATTCATAATATCTCTACTCCCATCACTTAATTTTTTTGGAATGAATACAGTTAGTGCGGGAGCACTCATGCTTCGCTCTTCCTCCCCAATTAAAATGGGGAGGAAACCATGCCCGCTTCGCATTCGTGACGGTTTTCAGGAACCTTCGGTTTCTCCGCCACCCCTGCTGCCCATAAATACATTAGTTAACTTCTTACCCCACAAAACTTTACTTGCTTCAAAACCTTTGCTGATTATTGAAAATTTTATAAAATTAAAAAGTGGATATTTGTTTTATTAATAAAAACAAGAGATTTAAAAATCTACTCAATCTTATTGAATCTGGAGAAAGAGGTCTTCATATATCTGGGTTAAATTCAACTGCAAAGTCTTATGTTTTGGCTATTCTTCAGAAAGAACTGAACAGGAAAATTCTCCTTATTCATCCAACTGCATTTTCCAGTGAGGAATACCTAAAAAAGATAAAACCTTTGTCAAAATTAATACTAAATAAAGAAGATGAGACATTTGTTCTTCCGCCATCAATAATCAATCCTTACCATGAACCTGCTACTCCTTGGGGAAATCTTTCTCAAAGAATGAAATTTTTCTATGCAATGCAAACCGATACAATTAGCATCGGCATAACCCCATGGATAGGGATCTTGAAGCCTTTTCTTGGGCTTAATGATGTAAGAAATCTTTTTATTGAAATTATAACTGGATATGAATATGATCGAGAAACTCTAATTAAAAAATTAAAATTTTTTGGATATAAAGAGGAAGATCTGACCACTTTAAAGGAAGAGTTTTCGTGGAGAGGAGGGATCTTAGATGTTTTTTCTCCATGGGAGAACTATCCATTCAGGATTGAGTTTGAAGATGAAATTATTCGATCTGTCAGATATTTTGACCCTTCTTCTCAGAGGTCAATAAAGAAAATTGAAGAGGCAATAATTCCTTCTTTTTTTGAAATCCCTGTTGATGAAGATTCAGTAACTAAATGGATAAAATTGTCAAATGATTACTGGGGAAATGCTTCTTTAAAGGAAAAATTAGAGGATAAAATAAATATCTTGAGAAAGGGAGAAATTTCTTCGGAATTTATCTTTCTCTTCTTGATATTAAAAGAAAAATTCATCTCACCGGATGTATTTTTCAGAGATTTTCTGTTTGTTCTTGATGAAAAAGATCAGATAGAACAGGAAATAGAAGACCATATCAAGAATGTCTCATTAAGTATTGAATCAGCAAAGAAAAACCGGGAATTAGTATTACCGATTAATTATATATTTTCTTTTGATTTTTTTAAAAACATTGAAAAAAATGGGATATTTTTTGAGGAAATTTCTCCAGGAGATAATAAATTTTATTTTAATTTTCAGACTTCTCCAAAGTATAAAGGGAATATCCCAATTTTTATTGAAGACATAAAAAGAGGGATCAGGAATGATGAAAATTACATATTTCTCATTAAATCAGAATATAAATCAAAAAGACTGCATGAAGCTTTTGAGGATTACAGTATTTTTAATTTTATTGAAAGTTCAAACAGTAAATCTAAATTGTTAATATTAAGGAATGACCTCTCAGAAGGTTTTTCTTTTTCTGAAGAAAAGATAAATATTCTCACCGAGAATGATTTGTTTGGTGAAATTGAACTTCATTTCAGAAGGTCTTATATAAAACCATTCACCTCATCTTTCAGGGATATAAAAATTGGGAATTTTATAGTTCACTCGGAGCATGGGATAGGAATTTTCAATGGGTTGAAGAATGTAAGAGTAGACAGTCAAATTCATGAGCTGATGGAAATTTTATACAGAGATGGTGATAAGCTTCTTTTACCTTTATATCGACTTGATTTGATTCATCTTTACAAGAGTGGAACCTCACCTGTTTTAGACAAACTCGGGGGTGTAACCTGGGAGAGAGTAAAGAGCAGGGTAAAAAAGGCAATCAAAGAAATGGCAGTCGAACTACTCAATCTTTATGCGATGAGAAAAACAATTAAAGGTCATGCCTATTCTGGAGATAGTATATGGCAGAGAGAATTTGAAGAATCATTTGAGTTTGAAGAAACTGAAGACCAGGAAAGAGCAATTAAAGAGATAAAAAAAGATATGGAAGCCATTTATCCTATGGATAGACTTTTATGCGGAGATGTTGGATATGGAAAGACAGAAGTGGCAATTAGAGCTGCATTCAAGGCAATTATGGATGGAAAGCAGGTTGTTCTTCTATGTCCAACCACAATTCTTGCTTTTCAGCATTATAACACTTTTAAAAAGAGATTCACGGGATATCCTGTCAGGATAGAGATGTTAAGTCGTCTTCAAAAAAAATCGGAACAGAAAAAAATAACCGATGATTTAGGAAAAGGATTGGTGGACATAGTTATAGGGACTCACAGATTACTCTCCTCTGATTTAAAATATAAAGATTTAGGTTTGTTGATTGTTGATGAAGAGCAACGATTTGGAGTCAGTCATAAAGAAAAGATAAAAAAATTGAAGACAAAAATAGATGTTTTAACAATGACAGCCACCCCAATTCCGAGGACGCTAAACATGACCTTAATGGGTATGAGAGATTTAAGCTTGATCGAGACTCCACCAAAAGACAGGCTTTCAATTCAGACGATTGTGACAAACTTTTCAAAAGAAGTAATTTATGAGGCGATCAAAAGAGAACTGGGTAGAAGAGGACAGGTGTATTTTGTCCACAACAGGATTGAAAATTTAAATGTAATTCATTCATTTTTGTCAAGATTGGTGCCAGAAGCGAAAATCGCAATCATGCATGGAAAAATGAAAGGTTCTCAAATAGAGGATATAATGATGAAATTTATAAACCACGAATATGATATATTAGTTTCGACTACTATAATAGAGAACGGCATAGATATTCCTCTTGTTAATACTCTTATAGTAAATCGTGCTGACATGTTTGGATTGGCTCAATTGTATCAGTTAAGAGGAAGGGTTGGGAGATCCGATAGACAGGCTTATGCGTATTTTCTAGCACCATCTATGAGAGCAATGAATTATGTTGCAAAGAAGAGATTGAGAGCTTTACAAGAATTCTCCGAACTGGGGTCAAGTTTCCGACTTGCTGCTATGGATCTTGAAATTCGAGGCGCTGGAAATCTTCTGGGAGAGAGGCAGCACGGGCATATTGGAGAAGTTGGTTTTGATTATTATATAAAGCTTATTGAAGAAACAGTCCGGGAACTTAGAGGAATTGGAGAAGCTGGGATAATTTCAGAAATTGATTTGAAAATGGAATTGAAGATTCCCGAGGATTTTATTCCTGAAATGAGTCAGAGAATATATTTTTACAAAAAAATATCCTCTGTAAAGGAACTTGAAGAAATAGAGAAAATAAGAGAAGAGGTGGAGGATAGATACGGAAAAGTCCCTCCTGAATTTGTAGATTTATTAAAATTTGGAGAGATTAAATACCTGGCGCAGACAAAAGAAATAGAAAGAATTGAAAGAGTGGATTCATCCTTGAAACTAAAGTTTGTAAATCATCCCAAATTTAATACAGAAAAATTGATAGAACTGGTAAAACTTACAAAAGGAAGAATTACTCCAGAAGAAGAGGTAATTTTGTCCTTAAAAGAAAAAGAGAAGGGTTCGATTCTTGATGAAATAAAGAATTTATTGAAAAGTATTTAATTATCGGATAGAATTTTCTGCTAAAGGTAAGCAGGAAATGAAAAGATTTTTAACAATTGTTACAATATTTTTTATTTTGTTTATTGCATGCAATAAAGATCAAGAAAAAAAGGGTGAAACAAAACCAAATATTAATAAAGTAAAAAATTCTGATAGAGAAATTATTTTAAAGATCGATTCAATCTTTTATACAAATAAAGATTTTAAAGATTATATTTCCTTTATTTTTGAAGAAGGAGAAAAAACCCTTCAGCCAAAAGTTTTGAGCAGACTGTTTGACAAGTTTGTTAATGAAAAAATTTTACTTTTCGAAGCGAAAAAAATGGAAATTCAGTTAGGAAAAGATGAGGATTATTTCTTGAAACAGGAAGGCATCAAGGAAGAATATAAAAAAATTTATGAGGAGAATTATATTATTGAAAAATATGTCTCTGATTTTATAAAAAAGAACATCAAAATTGACGAGGGGGAAATAGAAAATTATTATAAATCTCATCCTGAAAAATTTAAACTTTTAGAGAGGGTTAGAGTTAGTCAGATACTTCTTTCCTCAGAGTCTGAAGCAATAGAAATACTTCAGAAATTGAAAAAATCCCCTCCTTCTGAGTTTGCTAAGATAGCAAAGGATAAGTCGATAAGTCCTGAGAGTCAGAGAGGTGGTGAAATGGGTTATTTTGCAAAAGGAGAATTACCGGAAGAGCTTGAAAGAGTTATTTTTTCCCTGAAAGTTGGAGAGATAAGTCCTGTTGTAAAATCAAATTTTGGTTATCACATTCTCAGAGTTGAGGAGAGATTTTCTCCGAAGATTGTTTCTCTGGATGAAGCAAAAGAAAAAATAAGGTTAAGATTACTTCAGGAAAAAGAATCGATGCTTTATCAGCAAAAATTAAAAGAAGTAAAAGAAAAGATAAATTATAGAGTATATTTAGATAAGCTTTTTTTTGATTACGAATATGAGAGAAGTGAATGAAAAAGATACAATTTATTGAGATTTTATGTATCATCTTGGGTTTCCCTGTGTTTATGACATTCACGACATTAGTTTCCTCTGAAGTAATCGATGAGATAGTAGCAATTGTAAATAATGATATTATTACGCTATCTGATGTAAGAAAAGTTGACATAAATTTCAGAATATTTCTCTCTCAGAAATTTCAAGGAGAAGAGCTGAGGAAGGAAATTGAGAAAACGAGGGAATCGATTCTTGTAAATTTAATTGAGAAGAAACTTCTTTATCAGGAGGCTAAAGAGGAGAATTTGACGTTTGAAGCTGAATTGACATCTATTATCACCAATATAATGAAGGAGAACAATTTAGAGAATGAAAGGCAGCTTGCTGAAGCAATGAGCAGAGAGGGAATTAAATACGAAGAATGGAAAAAAGAGATGGAAATAAACATATTGCAGGAAAAATTAATAAGAAAGAGAATTGATACTACATTGATTGTGGAAAATGCAGAGTTACTCGATTATTACAAAAATCATCAGGCTGAATTTAGAATTCCAGCAGAGGTTTATGTCAAAGGGATATTTTTGAAGAATTCTGATAATGTTGAATCATTAAAAAAGGAGATCGAGGAAAAATTGAAAGAGGAGAGCTTTGAAAATGTTGCATCAATGTATTCTCAAGGACCCGAGAAAGATAAAGGTGGAGACCTTGGGAGTTTTAAAAAAGGGGAAATGGAAAAATCCCTTGATGAAGCTATTTTTTCATCAAATGTGGGAGATGTAACTCAATGGATAAAAGTTCCAAATGGATGGTATAAAATAAAACTCGAGAGCAAAAAAGAGGAGGGAATGGAACCATTTGAAGAGACCAGAGAAGAAATTTATAATAAGATACTGGAAGTAAAGAGAATGCCAGCTTTAAGAAAATATATAGAATCCCTCAAAAAGAAAGCATACATTAAAATTCTTATCCCAAATCCTTTTGAAAAAATAGATTAGTCAGATTAAAAGATAAATATCGCTCCTGCGATTACTGTTGTCCAAACTCCTTTTTTGCCAACAGCACTTTGAGTGATATTCCGTGTTGTAACAATCTTATCTGAAATTTTGAAAATTCCTTTTTTCTCATCCCAGCTTTTCTCAAGGTCAAAGGGTAGTCCAAGAGTGGTTGCAAGCATTGATGCAGCTAATTCCTCAGCGTAGTCTCCAGCGTCTTCCTCTCTCTGACCAAAAGAATGATGTTCTGAAAGATACCCGTAGGTATTCTTATTTTTTGGGATGGCAATTCCTACTGAGGCTACAATTAATCTATGGGGTTCATTGGTAGAATTTTCACTGAGAATACAAAAAATGACTTGACCTGGTTTTAGAAGTTTAATTCCTTCTTGTTTTGATATTAATTCACACTTTGGAGGAAAGATCGAAGAGGTTTTAACCAGATTGAAAGGAGCGATTTCGGCATCACGAAGTGCTTCCTCAAAGGAAGCAAGTTTTTCCCTGTGCCTGCCAACTCCTTTTGTTAAGAATAATTTCTTAGGAACCATTTCTCAAATTATAAGGGAAAAATTTATTATATTTTGCAATTTATTTCAAATTTATTTTAAACAAAGAAGTAAATAAAGTTTTTTAAGAGGTCTCTTCAAATAAATTTTTTTAGAGTCAAATAACCGAAGGAAAGAGAATTTAAAATGAAAATGTATTCCATTATTTTTAAGAGTCCAAAAAGCGGGATAAGAACCGTTGAAATAAGAAGAGCTCCGATGGAGGAGCCAAAGAGGTCAAGCGCCCATCCAATTCCATACCTTCTCTTTTCTTTCAGATATAATTCTGTTGAAATAACGAATACCCCGCCTCCATAAACTCCAAAGACAAAGAGAATCAAATAAAAAAAGTATGAATTGAATTTTCCACTCCATTCTCCAGAGAATTTCAGAAATATGATAATAAAGAATATTGATATCAGAATCAAAAATTGGAGCATCAATAAATTTGTGTATTTAATCTTTATTTTTTTATGGCAAAGAAAAGAACCTACGTAAAGCCCTGCCATAAAACAGAAGAGCAGCAAAGAAATTTTTCCATAGAAATATCCAAAGATAGCCTGAAATGCGAGAATTATTATTATTTCGACTGAAATACTCGTAAATCCTATTGTCCAGATGGGGAGGAGGAATGGATTTTTTTTCCTGAACATATTGATAACCAGAATTGAAGCAAATAATAACACTGGTAAATCAATTAGCCAGAATGACGATTTTGAATAAAGGAATTTTAAGATTCCTTTTTCAATTCCATCGTAGAAAGAACTCCAGAGAATTGAATTTAAAAAATATGAAGTGGGCATAAAATCTCTGTTTATAATTTTTTTAACTCTTTCTATTCCACTGCTCAACATCTCTAATCTGAAAGGGCTTAATCTATTAAAAAGGTAGGGAGCGTTGAAGAAATAGGTTTCGATTTCGAGATCGTTTTTTCTGTTTATTAGAAATTCGGGTTCAATTGAAATGAAGCTATTCGAAGCGATGAATATGTTTGTGTTACCTGGAATGATTTCTACATTTTTGAATACACTTTTTAAAGTATGGAAGATACTTGAAACAAAAGCTAATAACTCTTCACTTATGTAATTTTCAGATGAAGGTATTTTAAGGGAAAATATTCCATCGTCTGTTAGTCTTTCTTTAACTATTCTAAAAAATTCCTCAGTGTAAAATCGATTGGTTAAAGCATTTGATGGTTCTGGGAGGTTTAAAATAATTGCATCCCATTTTTTGACTGAATTTATGAGAAAAAACCTTCCATCTCCGGTTATATAGTTTATTCTTTTTTCCAGAATCTTTTCTTTTTCATCTAAATAATCAAGAGAAATTTTTATAATTTCAGGGTCAAGTTCTACATAATCAATTTCAATATTTTTATATTTGAGTGCTTCTTCAAGGGATCCTCCCATTCCTCCACCTATCAGTAGAAGGTTTTCTGGGTTTTCTCTCTGTAGCAGAATAAAGTGTACAGATTCTTCAGCACCTTCCCTATCCGGATAGGTGTAAGAGAACAACCCATTTTCGTAAACTGATATAGAACTATTCTGTTTGATTACAGCAATTTTTCCATAAAGAGTATCCTTGTATCTTTCCAGATGGAAGGGGTTCCACGCATGGTTCATAGTAATTTTATCGAGTAAAAATCCAAAAGCGAGAGATATCGAAATTAAAATTATAGATATTACAAATCTCTTTTTTTCGAGAAAAGAAGATAGGAAAATTAATCCACTTATAGCTATAAATGTTAAACCCTGCCAGTTTGAAAATTTAGGGATTATCAGAAAATATATGATGATACATGAAACGGCAGAACCCAGGCTTTCTAGAATGTATGTTTTGCTTAAATTTCCTTTTAGAAACTCTACATTTAAAACAAAAATTATTCCCAAAGGCAGAGTGACAATGAAATTTATAATAAAAGAAACCAGAATCGTGGGAAGAAGACCAGGGATTTCTCCAGGAAGAAACCCGAGTAAAATTTTTGAATACCTTAAGACTATCAATGCAAAGACAATCAGAATCAAAACCATGTAGTAGAAAAATACCATCAAATGTTTTTTAAATTTTATCTTCTCAGCTAAGAGAGCTCCAACTCCTCCCCAGAACAGCCAGAACGAGAGAAATATCCCGAAGATTATCTCATTTCCATAAAACGAAGAAGAAAATTCTCTTATGAGGATTATTTGAAAACCAAGGCTAAAAAAACCAAGAAAAAAAGGCGATAATTCTTGAGTGGTTAATTTCAAATTTTAGATGTTCCAAACGCCTGGAATCTTGCTGAGGCAAAATTTACATTTTCCATTTTTTATGTTTATGTTTCTAATTGTATATCCAAATCTATCGACAATAATCTGTCCACATTTTTCGCAGAAGGTTTTTTCTCCTTCATGCCCGGGAACATTTCCTATGTATACATATTTAACCCCTTCTTTTATCGTGATATCCCTTAATTTTTCTAATGTTGAAATTGGAGTTGGTGGAAGATTTTTCATCAGATACATAGGATAAAATCTTGAAAAATGAATAGGAACATCATTTCCAACTTCTTTAACAAGCCACTGACTCATTTTTCTTATATCCTCAGGAGAATCATTGAGCGTTGGTATCACAAGATAGACAATTTCAAGCCATTTACCGCTTTTCTTTATTAATTTTATTGTTTCAAGAACAGGTTTTAATTCTCCCCGAACTATTTCTTTAAAGAATTTTTCATGAAAAGCTTTAAGGTCAACTTTTATTGCATCAACCACCTTTGTTAGCTCTAACAGAGGCTCAGGGTTTATATGTCCTCCGGTTACAACAGTATTTCTGATCCCGTTTCTCCATGCAATCAGTGAGACATCGTACATGTATTCATAGAAAATAATCGGCTCCGAATAAGTATAGGATATCGAAGGAGCTCCATATCTTTTGGCGTATTTAACAATCTCTTCAGGAGATACATCGAAGCTTCTTATCTGTTCGGGCCTGACCTGGGAAATCTGCCAGTTCTGACAGAATTTACAGTTTACATTACATCCAGCTGTTGCTATTGAGAATGCCTCTGTTCCGGGCAAAAAATGGAAGAAGGGCTTCTTTTCAATTGGATCCACGTTTAAAGCACAGGGCCTTCCATACACAAGAATGTAATATTTCCCCTTTTTATTTTCTCTGACTCCGCAGTATCCTCTTTCTTTATCTCCTACTACACATTCTCTCGGGCAGATTTCACATTTAACCTCATTATCTGGTAGCTTTTTATAAAATTTTGCCTCAACATAAGAAAGCTCAGATGATGAGTTTAAGAATAAATCTTCCGGAAATAGACTCTTTAGAAATTTTGGGTTGATGGATGCCAAGAGAGCGCAGGAGGAAAGGTTTTTGATAAATTTTCTTCTTCCCGATTTTTTCATTCTGATTATATTTTAAATATTTATTTCCTGGATTTCAATCTTTTTTAAATCAGATTCCCCTAACCCATAATCTGAAGCAGTCTTCAACCACAAGGGTTCTCTATCCTCTTCTTTTAAAGATTTTAGACCATGTTTTTTTCTTATTTCTTCGATAATTTTCAAGCCAACAGAATCCACTGCCACAGGATCCTCCCCAAAAATCAGAGATTCATACATTTCAAAATATTTTGGATGGAAAGAAGGACCTCGATGGTACTGAACTTTCAGGGCATCGAGGATAATTATTTTATTCTTATTTTTAATCAAATCACAGGAGAAAAGGTCTGCTATAAATGGATTTCCATGATTGTCATGGTATTTATTGGGGTTATGCACTGCTCCATAATAATTTTTCATTCCTCCTGTTATTCCTGTTATTCCATGGTCCTTTAAAATTCCAAGACTTATCGAAGAGTCTGTTAACTGCGATTGTATCCTTGAAAAAAGACTTCCTATGTTCCTGTGTTCTGTTAGTTCCTCTTCATATCCAACTCCATATGTGTCTGTCCCAAAAACTCTTATTTCATTTCCAGAATAGTTTAATTTATAACCTGAATCTTTTAATTCTCCGTTTGTCCTGTCCCAGACGATTATGTTTTCAGCCTTTTTTCCTGAAGAAATTATTAAATCTGAAAGTGCGAAAGGAATCTCTGGAATTGATGACATCATCTTTCCAGCAAGGGTGTTTATTTTTATGCCGATTGATTTTGACCTTCCAAAGATTTTCCTTAAAGGCTCTACAGAACTTTTTTCATCATAAAGGGCACCCAATCCCTTATCTATAACTTTTTTCGCAAGCTCTTTATCTATCTTCCCGGTATCAACAATTCCTTTAGCTCTAACAATTACAACCTTAGCTTTCATAAAATAATTTTTAAGCTACATTTCCATCTATGTCAATAATAATTTGACATAGAGCCTCCATATCCTTGACAAAATATTTTCTAAATAACTTTTAGAGGCTGTTCAAAAATAAATAGGGTTTTATGAGGAGCTTTGAAATGAAAATAAAGTTAAGGCAATTTGAAAAGCAAGTAAAATTCAGGCTCTTCGCAATAAATCCTCAAAATCAAAGTTGCGGTAGACAAAAAAGCGAAAGGGCCGGAAAACATTTATTTACAATAAATTGTAAATTTTTGAACAGTCTATTTCCATTAACCAACTCTCTCGATAGTCTATATCACAAGAAAAAATTGATAAAAAAACTACAAATAGGAGGAGAACTCACAAAAAAGTTCAAAATAAAATATTCCTGAGTTTTATTCTTTAGTTTTTTAGATTTAATTTCAGACAGGATCTTGCATCCCATCGAAGTAATGTAAATTTTTTATTTATAATCGGATTTTTTTCTTGATTTGGGTTAGCTCAGTTGATAGACTTTTTAAAGCGGAGAGGATTTATAAGGGGACGAGAGCTTAAAAAACATTTGTAGATAAAAATATGATGAAAAATAAAAAATATTCACTTGGTATTGATTTTGGAACTGAGTCCGGAAGGGCTGTGCTTGTAGAGGTGGATACTGGCAATGAAGTAGCAACCTCAGTTTATTATTATAAAGATGGAGTTATCGACAGATTTCTCCCGGGCAGTAATATTCAATTGAAGCCTGACTGGGCTCTTCAAAACCCTCAGGATTATTTAGATGTTATTAAGTATGCAATTCCTGATGTATTAAAAAAAGGATACGTTAATCCTGAAGATGTTATAGGAATAGGAATTGATTTTACTTCCTGTACAATGATGCCAGTTGATAAAAATGGAATCCCTCTTTGTATGCTGGATGAATACAGAAATAACCCCCATTCGTGGGTAAAATTATGGAAGCATCATGTTGCTCAATATGAAGCGGATAGATTAAATTCTGTTGCAAAGCAGAGAGGAGAATCTTTTCTTGAAATATATGGAGGGAAAATCTCCTCCGAATGGCTTTTTCCAAAAATAATGGAGATTCTCGACGAGGCGCCTGAAATTTATAATGCCGCTGATAGATTCATCGAGGGAGCTGACTGGATTGTTTTAAAGATGACAGGAAGTGAAAAGAGAAATTCATGTTCAGCCGGCTATAAAGCAATATGGCAAAAAGGAATTGGATACCCAAGTAAAGATTTTTTCAGAGCCCTTGACCCTCGATTGGAAAAAGTTGTTGAGGAAAAATTAAGGTCTGACATATATCCTCCTGGAGAAAAAGCAGGTGGACTTACTAAAGAGATGGCAGAAATAACACAGCTGAAAAAGGGAACACCCGTTTCTGTGGGAAATGTGGATGCTCATGTTTGTGTCCCAGCTTCAACAATAGCGGAAGAGGGAAAAATGTTAATGATTGTGGGAACATCAATCTGCCATATGATTCTTGGAAAGGAGAAGAAAATTGTAGAGGGAATAAGCGGTGTTGTGGAGGATGGAATAATTCCTGGGTACTATGGTTATGAAGCTGGACAGGCAGGAGCAGGAGATATTTTAGCATGGTTTGTGAGAAATTGTGTTCCCTCTTTTTATGAAAATGAGGCAAAAGAAAAAGGAGTAGATTTATACAGTCTTCTTCAGGAAAAGGCTTCAAATTTAAGAGCAGGTCAGAGCGGACTTTTGGCTCTTGACTGGTGGAATGGAAATAGGTCAATACTTGTTGATGGTGACTTAACAGGATTGCTCATTGGTGCTACAATTGGAACAAAGCCTGAAGAAATTTATCATGCTCTTATCGAATCAATAGCTTTTGGAACAAACATAATAATCGATGCTTTTGAGAAAAAGGGCGTTGAAGTTAAAGAATTGTATGCATGTGGAGGTCTTGCTGAAAAGAACTCATTGTTGATGCAGATATTTTCAGATGTGACAGGAAGGAAGATAAAAATGGCAAAATCGAGCGAAACTTCAGCATTGGGAGCTGCCATGTTCGGAGCAGTAGCAGCAGGTAAGGAAAATGGTGGGTATGAGAGTATTTTTGAAGCTGCAGAAAAAATGGCAGGATTAAAAGATACAGTTTATGTTCCTGATAAGGAAAATCATAGAATGTATAAAAGGCTATTCAAAGAATATTCAAAGTTATATAACTACTTTGGGCGGGGAAGAAACAATGTGATGAAGTTTTTAAAGAAATTAAAGTCAGGAGTGATATAATAATTTTCCTTTTAGAAAGAAAATTGGTTCTGTTGTTTTATTTTAGAAAAAATTTTTAGAAAAAGTTCTTAAATGAAAAATATGTTAAGAAAAAATGCATTTCTAATATTTTCAATATTTATCGTAGTTTTTTCTTTTATCTATTTATATTCAAAAATTGAAGTTATTAAAAAAAAGGAGTTTCAAAAATCAAGAATAGAAAAAGTGGATATTCTGCTGAAAGAATTTGAAAGAAATCTTGCCCTTTACAAACTTACTGGAGGGAAGAATTATTACACAGCGTTGAAAGAGATTCTAAATAAGCTGAATTATTCCATCCCGGAGTGCGTTGAAAATGAAAGAGATAGAACAAATCTGATTTTTCTTAATTCATTTCGCAAATACTGGAATCTTTTTTCAAACGAAATTAAAGATAAAAGAGGTGAAATAAAAGTTGAATATTACATATTCAATGAGATTTATAAAATTGGAAGAGAATTCAGAAAATTTTCCGAGCATTACTTTGAAAAAACTCAGATGGGGTTAAATAAATTAGAAATTTTATTGGTTATTTCTTTTATGATCATCATAATTTTATTTTCCATACACCATATCAGACTTAAAAAAGAAAAGAAAAAAAATGAAATTATGATAAAAAATTCATTTAGAAAATTATCCCTGAGCACTGAGGAAAAAATAAATAAATATCATGAAAAATTAGATGGGCTTAATGAAGAATTTAAGTTGTATACAGCTAATAGAGAGGAAATTTCTAAAAAACTATTTTTAATTAGTTCATTAAAAAAAGAAGCTGATGAAGTATTCAACAAAATAAAAGAGAGAATAGTAGATGTTGAAAATCTGATTGAAAAATCCCTAAAAGAGACAGAAAAAAAAGATTTAATCGAATTAAAAGATTCATTCAGTGAGCTTAACTCAGAAATTAATCAGATTAAAAGTTTCCTGAAAGATGATTTATTCCTGAGAGAGAGTATAAAAAAAGATTTAAATGAGATTGAAAATTTGTTTAAAAAAATCGAGGAAAAAGAAGTAAGTATCGGAATTTTATTTAATGAAATGTACTCGATTAAAAAAGATACAGTCGAACTTTTTAAAACCTTAAAAAAACTATTCTAATTGCCTAATTTTTAGCTGTCTTGCGCACTCCATAAAATAAAGGAGAAAATAGTTGAATAAAAAATAGTATTAGTGAAAGCTTTTATTTTTGCATATTTTTTAATTAAGCAAAGCTGAAGCTTTGCCCTACAAGCGTTATTATCATTAATTCTAAGTTGTAATGGGTAGTTTATACACTGAAATCGAATATATACTATCAAAACTACAACTCAGAACTAAATAATTTCTGTACAGTGTTTAAAAATTAAACTAAAATTCAGGTTATTAATCTTTTGGTTTTGCAATCTCTATTTTATTCTCCTTGAGAGGAGAGATGCCTTCGATTTTTTTGCTTATATTCCATGTTCCCAGATACACAAATCCTGAAGATTTTGATTGCGTAAAGATTTTTACCTCCATTTCCTTCCATCTGGGGTTGTTTATGAAGGCTGCCTTAGAAGAGGCTTTATAACCATAATTTGATTTAAGTGTGATTCTATCGGAAACTTGATTTGGATAAAGAGGCTTTCTCATTGTCAGAAGATAAGCGTCTCCTAAACTTTGCTCTTCATCTTTGAATTTAAAAACTCCGTTAAAATAAACAAACCTTAAAGGCTCATCTCCTATATTTTTAACTCTAAATGAAATCACTGGCACAAGAACGGTTTCCCAAGGTCTTGTATATTTTTCAATCCACATAGTATCGATGTCAAAAATCATAATGGAATTTTTTAATTCCTCTGGTTTCATTGTCTCTATGTACTGGGTAAGTCCTCTTATGATTGGTATTTTTTTCAAAAATTCTGGGTTTGAGAATATGAATGCAAGTGAAAGTGATAAAACTATCAAGATTAAAAAAAATTTTATTTTAGTTTTCATTTTTTCTCCTTAATTTTAAGTTTCTCTTATCTCTATAAATTTTGCAAGGTTAATCAGTAATTCAGCTTTTTTCCCAAATTGATTGATGTGATTTATCGCAGAATTTATTAATTCTTTAACCTTTTCTTTAGATTTTTCTACTCCGAAGAGTGAAACATGGGTGGTCTTTTTTAAATCTTTTTTTATTTCTTTCCCAAGTTTTTTGATGTCTCCCTCAGCATCGAGGATATCATCTTTTATCTGAAAAGCTAATCCAATATCTCTTGCATACCTTAAAATTGAAAACATCTCTTTCTTGTTTATCTCAGAAAGAATTGAACCAAATTCGGCTGCTGCCACAAATAATGAAGCTGTTTTCTTATTATAAATATAATCAATAATTTCGCTGGTTATATTCTTTGAATTGGATTCAAGATCTACAGTCTGGCCCGCAAGTAATCCATCAGTTCCGATTGCATCATTAAATCTTTTCATCAAATTTACAACAATTTTATCTTTTACTCCTTTTTCTTTCAGAGTGGCAAGGAGATAATAACCCATATTTAAAAGGCCAAATGCTGCAAGTATTGCAATATCCTCTCCGAATACTCTGTGACATGTTTCTTTACCCCTTCTGAGAACTGAATTATCCATGCATGGAAGGTCATCGAGTATTAAAGATGCGCAATGAATCAGTTCAATCGATGTTCCTGCTATCATAGCAGGCTCTTCTTTGCCTCCTGTTATTTCTGATACAGCGATAGTTAGAATTGGCCTTATCCGTTTTCCTCCATTTAGGACTCCATATCTCATTGCCTGATGTAAACTGGATGGATATATTTCAGGGGGAGGTAAAATATTCTCTATTGAGTTATCTATCTTTTTTCTTTTTTCTTCTAAATATTCCAGGAATTTTTCCACTTCTATCGATTATAAAATTTATCATAAAGGAGCATTTTTATCAATTTGTTTCACAAAAACCACAAAGAGAGAAATGAAAATAAAGGAACTATCAAATAAAAGAGGATATATCCAGAAACTTATTGTTTCAAAAACAAATCAGCGAAAACCCTCTATTTTCCTTAACTTAATACAAATGCAATAAATAATGTTACATGTAGGGCAAGGCTTTAGCCTTGCATCAAGCAACCCCTGAATCAACCCATGAAACAAGTTCAGGGCAAGGTCCGGGTGGGCTCTAAAGAGTTACCTTACATTTATATAATGCGTTTGCTTTAGTAACAATAGAATTATGAATCTTTTTGAGTCCGAAGAAGTTCACCAAAGTAAGAACTTCTCTCACATAGCTCCTCATCTACAATGTATTTCATTAAATAAGGTGTAGGAAGGGCAAGGAGAGAAACTAGAATCATTAAGTTTGAGGAAGCAAGAACTTTCTTCCACTGAATCTTCATATAAGGAAGAAATTGCTTTAATGATATTAACTTAATTATTTCTTTTGGTTTCTTTTCTTTATTAATTTTATAAGTTTTTATGGCGACTATATTTATTTACTCCTTTCTATTTCGAAGATTCTTACTTTATAAAAATCAGCAAAAGAGATTGTATATAATTTATCATCTTTTAGAACCATAGACCTTGTCGGAGTATCAAGAGAAATTGTCTGCATCAATTTTCCAGAAGAATCAAATATATCTATAGCATCCCCTATCTCAGTATTCTCGGGCTTGTTAGAAAAAAGGTTAAGAATATACCCATGGGAATCAACAGATATTGCGAAGGAAACCCATTTATAATTTTTGAATTGTGCATATCCTTTAGAGGTATCAACTGTAGGGATAGAAACTTTATATGGAAGTTCTCGAGTAAATTCATTAAGTAAATCTCCATTTGCTCCATATATTTGGATTACATATGGCGAAGAGAAAGAATGAAATATTTGATCATGCTGATTTAAAGTAACTTGTCCATAATTCATTTGAACAAATATATAAGGATTATCAAAAGTTTGAACTTTTCCGAATTTCTTTAGAGATTTCCCTTTGCTATTAAGAATAACGAATAAGTTAGTACGAGTACGATCCATAATTTTAAGCATAATATCTCCTTTACTATTCACTAAAATTTTCAACGCATCAAATTTTATCGGCAAGGATCCCAAATATTCTCCAGAACTTTTGAATTTGCTAATTCTAAAATTAGCACGATCTACAACCCAGATAATATCCCTATTATCTATGTAGAATGTGAAAATAAACTGACTAAATTCTCCTGGGCCTTCACCCTTTTTCCCAATGGTTGCTATATATTTTCCAGCGGGGCTAAACTTTTGAATTCGCGCATTTCCCGTATCCAAAACATAAATGTTTCCTATGCTGTCTACATCAAGATGATGAGGGTCGTGAAAAATATAGTTATCATCACCCTCATCAGAACCGAACTCGAACAACTTCTTTATCTGGATTTTTTTATATGGATATTTGCTATCAGTTTTACAATTATTAAATAGAAAAATAAAAACGATGAATATAAAAAACCATTTCAATGATTTGAACTTAGTCATATAAATAAACCTCCTTTCCTTAAATCTCTTTTGAGGCATAAGAGTGGGATTTTAAACTTTCTTTTTGGTTTTTAAATTCTACTCTCATGGTTTCATAATCTTAATTTTTGCCTCTATATTATATATTTAGTGGCAAAAATTAAAACTGCAGAAAAAATTTTGAAATATGGTTGACCTCTCTTTAAAATATAAGAATTAGAAAAAAGGTAATATTGTTACTCTTGAAAGCTTTTGAGCATTTTGTTATTTTTTTATTTATTATTGAAATTATGAGGAGAGGATAATGGAACAATTTGCAGAGAAAAAGATTAAAGACTTTCTTGATGACCTGGCTTCTGATTCTCTTACTCCAGGAGGAGGAACAGCCTCAGCTCTTTCAGGAGCCCTGGGGGCTTCTCTTTTTGAAATGACAGGAAAAATATCACTGAAAAAAGTTGAAGAGAATATGCTGAGAACAATAATCGAGAAATTGCCGGAGAAAAGAAGGGGGGCTGAGATATTGATGGACCTTGATTCAGAGGCTTTTTCTGAGGTTATGAAATGTTTCAGACTTCCAAAAAATTCAGATGAGGAGAAAAGATTCAGAAAAGAAAAAATTCAGGAGGCTTTAAAAAAGGCTACAGATGTCCCTCTCATGACTTCTACATTAAGCTTTTCAATTCTCGAAGATGCCCATAAAGTAAAAGAAAAGATAAATCCAAACACCCTGAGCGATTTCTATGTATCAGTCCTTTTTTTATTCTCAGGAGTTATGGGCGGAATTTATAATGCAGAAATAAATTTAGATTCAATTGAAGACGAGGAGTTTAAAACGCATCACAGGGAAAAAATATCTGAAATAAAGGAAAAAGCAAGGGATTTACTCAAGGAAATACTGAATATCTAGTTTTCTTCTTAATTAAATAGACTCAATTCTTCCCTTCGCTCAGGATATGGTTGACCTTATATTTCATATAGTGATCAGCAAGGGTGACTTCGAAAACACGCTGTATTTTCCCTATCAAAGTGTTGTGACACTCAAAATTGTCTTTGTTATTTATTTGTGTCACAACACTTTCCCTATGGGAGAAAGATCTCCTTAGACGCTTCGCTGAGCACCCCCCAGACATAGGGAAGGCATCTTCCCCATACCCCTTCAGTGTGCTGTCAAAGAACTCCTTTCTCTGGGAAAAGATTTATGGGACAGCACACTTGGAAAACTCCAGCTCGGCACTCATGTTTCGCTCTTCCTCCGAACTTCTGATATTCCAGAATGTCGGAGGAAACCATGCCCGCTACGCATTCGTGACGGTTTTCTCCGCCACCCTTCCTGCTCACTATATTTCTTTGTAAATTTTGATCCCTTTCGATATATCGCTCAGGAAAAAATTGCCTCGCTTTAAATTATTTTATAAGAAGGTTCGGTCGAGCATTCTATATTGAATTGCTTCAGAAACATGATAACTTTTTATGTGCTCTTCGCCTTCCAGATCTGCTATAGTTCTTGATACTTTAAGAATCCTGTCGAATGCTCTGGCTGACATTTTTAATCTGTTCATAGCCATTTCCATAAGCTGAAGGGATTGACCATCAAGCACACAGTATTTTTTCAATTCTTTTTTTCCCATCTGGGAATTTGCCCAAATCTTTTTCCCCTTGAATCTTTCCCACTGGATTTTTCTTGCTTTTTCAACCCTTGCTCTAATTTTATCAGAGCTTTCTTCATTTCCATCTGAGATCATCTCATGAAACTTTACTTTTGGAACCTCCACATGAATATCTATTCTGTCTAAAAGAGGAGTCGATAGTTTTGAATAATATTTCATTTTTTGATAATGGGTACAATCATACTCTTCGCCAGAAAATCCCATGGTTTCTGCACATGGGTTCATTGCAGCAATAAGCATAAATTTTGATGGAAATGTAACTGAAATACCAGCTCTTGATATTATTACTTTTCCGTCTTCCATTGGCTGTCTCAAAGATTCAAGAGCGCTTTTTTCAAATTCAGGGAATTCGTCGAGAAATAAAACTCCGTTGTGGGCAAGACTTATCTCTCCTGGTTTTGGAATCTGACCCCCTCCAATCAACCCTACATCTGTGATAGTATGATGCGGAGATCTGAAAGGTCTCTGTTTTATTATCCCGTCTTCCAGGTTCAGTCCTGAAGCACTATAGATTTTGGTAATTTCGATTATTTCATCGATATTCATTTCCGGAAGAATTGTGGGGATTCTCCTTGCAAGCATTGTTTTTCCTGAACCAGGTGGGCCTATCATTAAAACATTGTGACTTCCAGCAGATGCGACTTCAAGAGCTCTTTTGACATGAAACTGACCTTTTACATCTGAGAAATCCACATCAAAAACAGGTGAAAAATTAAATTCAGCCAGCTCAAATTTATTTTCACTTTTTACCTCGCCTAAAAAGAATTCGACAACTTCAATCACATGATTCATTCCATAAACATTGATTTTTTCTACAAGGGATGCTTCTCTTGCGTTCTCTTTTGGCAGGATTATTCCCTGAAATCCTTTCTCCTTCGCAAGAAAAGCAGATGCAAGAGCTCCTTTTATTGGTTTAAGTCTACCATCAAGGGCGAGTTCGCCCATCAAAAGAAAACTATTTATTTTTTCTTCGGGAAAATTTAAATAAGTGGAGATGATTCCTATGGCAATTGGAAGGTCAAAAGATGAGCCTTCTTTTTTTCTATCTGCAGGTGCTAAATTTACAGTAATTTTTTGAGATGGAAATTCATATCCATTATTCTTCAAGGCGCTTCTAACTCTTTCTTTACTTTCCCTTACCGCAGTATCAGGCAAACCCACTGTTGTATAAGCAGGAAGTCCTGGATGGATATCAACTTCAACTTCCACAAGGTATGCATCAACTCCAAGGAGTGAGGAGGAAAATATTTTTGAGAGCCCTTTACTCATTATGATAGATTATCAATTTTTGACCTGGGTAAAGAATATCATCTTTCAAATTGTTCCATCTCTTAATCTTGGAAACAGAGGTATTATAATTTTGAGCGATTTGATATAGAGTATCTCCGCTTCTAATTTTGTAAATAATTTTAGTAACTTTTTTTGTATAATTTCTTCCAGTTGAATAACTCGATGGAATCTGAAGTCTCATGCCAACCCTTATTAAATTTGATTTTAGAGAATTGACTTCCTTAAGGATACTTACATTGACACCATATCTTCTTGATATTGAATACAGAGTATCACCATTTTTTACAAAATGATATCTCCAGAAAACCCGTCTCTCTTCAGGAATTGAATTAAATTTTGCAAGAAATTCTTCTTTTTTTCCATAAGGAATCTTTATTTTATAGAGGGATGCATGTCTTGGTGTTGTAAGTCTCAACAGCTCAGGATTCAAATTTTTTATCTCTTCAATTGTTGAACCAGAACATTCAGCTATTATTCTCAAATCCGCAGGGGAAGAAATTTCAACTTCATCCCATTTTAAAGGCTCATCTGGAATAATATTAAAACCATAATCTTTTTGATTTTTTGCAATGAGCAGGGCTGCTAAAAATGCAGGCACATAATTTTTTGTCTCTCTTTTTATATACTTGGTCTTAGCTATATCCCAGAAATTGCTGCCTCCTGTTTTCTTTATCGCCTTCTCAATTCTTCCTTCTCCTGCATGATAACTGGCGAGGGCTAAATACCAGTCTCCAAACATGTTGTAAAGATCTTTAAGGTATCTTGCAGCAGCTCTTGTTGCTTTTACCGGGTCATATTTCTCATCAAGCCACCAGTTTTCACTGAGTCCGTATCTCCTTCCAGTACTTCTTATAAACTGCCATATCCCCTTGGCTCTGGCTCTGCTCAAGGCTCTTGTTTTAAATGCGCTTTCTACAATGGCTAAATATATTATATCCTGAGGAATTCCTTCTTCTTTAAAAATTTCTTTCATCATCTCTACATATTTTCCAGATCTTTTCAGGGCTGCTTCAAACTGTTCCCTTTTGCCATTACTTTGATAATAATTTAAAAAATATAGAACTGCATCGTTTATCTCAATCGGTACATCATACCTTGACACTTTCATTTCATTTTGAATCTTTTCGATTATTTTTTGGGCTTCTGTTTTTTCAGGAGGAAATGTCACTATTGATTCAAGATCATCAATTGTGGCTCTTTCAAAACCAATTTCTGTAAATCCATCACCTTCAGAAATGGCATCCATTTCGATCGAGTTAATTTTATTTACAATATCTTCGAATGCAGATCTAAGAGTATTATCTTCACTTATTGAAAACGCTGAATTCAGAAACACGTCTATACACTGGTCAAAATAATTTCTTGCTTTTTCAAGATGGCCATCGTTCAGTTCTTTTTTTCCAAGCAAAAATAATTCATTTGCCTTATTGATTATTTTTTTTACTTCAGCATCTTCTGTATCAACTGTTTGCTTTTTAATTGGAGGGGGTTCAGAAGGAATTAAAGATAATTCTTTTTTTGTGTTGGTAGTTCTACAACTTAATAGTATTATTAAAAGAAGAAAAAATGTAAAATATTTTTTCATTTCAAATAAAATTTTTCTCCTCCTAAATTAATTTATTCAAGATCTTCTTTTCTTGCTAATATTTTGTTTTTTATAGAATGTAAAGTTAATTTCGAAATTTCTTTAAGCGTTTCCATTACTCCTATCCCATTTATAGCTGAAGCTTCGAAAAAAAGATGCCCATTCTGGTTTAGATATTTGTTTATTTCTTCAATAGATGAGATGTTTGGAAGGTCTCTTTTGTTGTACTGAAACACAAATGGGATTTGCTTAATAGAAATTTTATAGTAGGAAAGATTTTCAGATAAATTTATCAAACTATCTTTATTTTTATATTTCATTTCGTTCTGAGAATCTGCAACAAATACAATTCCATCAACATTTTTAAGAACTATCCTTCTCATAGTGTTATATTGGGTTTGTCCAGGGACTGTATAAAGTTGAAATCTTGTCTGAAAGCCGCCGATGTTTCCAACTTTTAATGGAATGATGTCAAAGAAAATAGTTCTTTCGATATCAGTCTGTAAAGTTATAAGCTCACCCTTAGATTCATCATCAAACTTATTAAAGATGAAAAGAAGATTGGTCGTTTTCCCACTCAATCCTGGACCATAGTAAACTATTTTTGCCAGCAGTTCTTTTAAATCATAATCAATTAACAATGTTTCCTCGCAACAGTGAAATTAGCATATAAATTCTTTTTCAGTCAAGGGAAATTCTTTATATACTTGACAATACCCCCGCCTTAACTCTCCTCCTTTGCATTCCTGCCCCCCTCACCCCTCCCTCTCCCCACTGGGGAGAGGATTGAGGTGAGGGGGGGAAACGAGTAAGATGGAACAAATATTAGTGCGTTCGTATTAGTAACATCAATTTAGGGCGAGAGATTGATAATTTAGTATTTTAAATATAGAATTTAACTTAATGTTTTTTAAATTCTTTTTATTATTTCTTATAATATGGTTTTTTTACATCCCATTTCAGCAATATATTAAATTATAGAAAGGAAGGTAAGAATGCTTCCAAAAAAAATTGCAATTATCGATGGATTAAGAACGCCATTCATAAAATCCTGGACGCTTTTTTCAGAAATTCATCCTGTCGAACTCGGCAGGATAGTTGTTCAGGAATTGATATGGAGAAATAACCTTTCTCCCTCGTTAATCTCAGAAGTCATATTTGGAAACATAGCTCAACCAGTTGATTCAATTAACATTTCACGAGTAATAGCATTGAAAGCTGGAATCCCTGTAGATGTCCCTGCCTACACTGTGGGAAGGAATTGCGCCTCCGGTTTAGAAGCGATAACTTCAGCTGCAGAAAAAATTTCTCTCGGTCTTGCCGATGTAGTTATAGGAGGAGGTGTGGAATCCATGAGTTCGATCCCCTTTCTTTACAGAAAAAAAGCTGTTGATTTTTTCCAGAACCTTCAAAAAGCAAAGAAATTCAGACAGAGATTAAAAGGATTTTTAAAAATGCCTCTCGGGGCTTTTTTAAACCCTGTGGTTGGAGTGATGGAAGGTTTGAGGGACAATGTCTCAGGAATGATGATGGGGGATACTGCAGAACTATTAGCAAGGGAGTACAAAATATCAAGGCTGGAGCAGGATAAATTTTCTCTCATGAGTCACCAGAGAGCTGAGAAGGCAACAGCAGATGGAAAGTTAAAAGAAGAAATAGTTCCTGTTTTTATTCCACCCGATTATAAAACTCCCGTCGATGAAGATAACGGAATAAGAAAAGGTCAAACTTTAGAAGCCCTTTCAAACTTGAAGCCCTTTTTTGACAGAAGGTATGGAACAGTGACAGCTGGAAATTCTTCTCAGATAACAGATGGTGCTGCTGCTATGATATTGATGAGTGAAGAAAGAGCTAAAGAATTGGGATATGAGCCAATGGGAATAATCAGAAGTTATGCCTATGCAGGGGTTGAGCCTGAAAGAATGGGGTTGGGTCCTGCTATGGCAACTCCTTTAGCTTTAAAGAGAGGTGGAGCTTCTTTCAAAGACATTCAATTGATTGAGATAAACGAAGCTTTTGCAGCCGTGGTTATTGCAAATGAAATTGCATTCAAATCAAAAGAATTTGCCTCAAAATACTATGGAGATTCCAACCCACTCGGAGAGATAAATC
This sequence comes from Acidobacteriota bacterium, assembly GCA_040756905.1. Taxonomy (NCBI): domain Bacteria; kingdom Pseudomonadati; phylum Acidobacteriota; species Acidobacteriota bacterium. The sequence continues at coordinate 67,588 of JBFLYD010000043.1, read as the reverse complement.
GAGAAATACTCAATGTGAATGGAGGTGCGATAGCGTTAGGACACCCTGTGGCAACTTCAGGGGCAAGACTTGTAATAACGATACTAAAGGAGATGAAAAGAAGAAATCTTAACCTTGGTCTTGTTGCCCTCTGTGTTGGAGGAGGACAGGGAGGTTCACTTCTCCTCGAAATAAAATAAACAGAGGGAGGATTTTATATTTTTATTTTTTTTAATTTTATATTCTGGAGGAAAGAATGGGAACTTATTTTAAAGAAGAGTTAAAAGAATCAGGTATTCTTAAAGTAATCTTTGACATTCCCGATGAGAAAGTAAATAAGTTTTCAACCGCTGTGATGAGAGAGCTAAAAGATTTATTGGAAAGTCTTATGGAAAGAACCGATGTCAAAGGCTTATATTTTATGAGCGGTAAAAAAGATGTGTTCATCGCAGGAGCAGACCTTGATGAGCTTAAGGAAATCAAAGATGTAAGCGATGCTTATGAGAAGACAAGGAAAGGACAGGAAATATTTTCCCTTGTAGAAAAACTTCCATTTCCTACTGTTGCAGCTATAGATGGTGTGGCTCTTGGAGGAGGAGCAGAATTCCCTCTTTTTTTTGGATTTCGGGTTGCATCAGATAGTCCTTCAACGAGAATAGGTTTTCCAGAGGTAAATTTAGGAATTCTTCCAGGATGGGGAGGATGTCAGAAATTACCTGAGTTAATCGGTCCAATAAATGCGCTTGATTTGATGTTAACTGGAAGAAATCTTGATGCAAAAAGAGCTTTAAGAGCTGGCCTTGTGGACGCAGTTTTTCCCCATCAGAATTTTGAAGAATTTGTAGAAAAATTTTTAGAAGATGTTATGAGAAAGGGCTTAAAAAAAAGCAGAGGGAGAAAGAGAAATCTTATAACCCGTTTGATTGAAAGCGAACCCCTGGTGAGGATACTGGTTTTTAGAAAAGCTAAAAAGGATGTTTTTAAGAGAACGAAGGGCAATTATCCTGCACCTTTAGAGATAGTAGAAAGGGTGAAGAAAGGTCGCTGGACTTCGCTGAAGAAAGCACTGGATCAGGATGCCCGCTCTATTTCGAAATTGATTACTTCTGAGGTGAGTAAAAATCTTGTCTCTTTATTCTTTATGAGTGAAGAGATAAAGAAAGACCCTGGCATAGAAAGAAAAGATATCAAGCCCGCTGAAATAAAGCGGGCAGGAGTAATGGGCGCAGGCACAATGGGCGCAGGCATCGCCCATGCTTTCTCCAACATCGAAGTTCCAGTAAGAATAAAAGATGTAAACCTAAGCGCTCTCTCAGTTGGAATGGAAAGAATTGCATCGATTTATAGAGAATCAGTTAAAAGAAAAAGGATGAAGGAGAAAGATTTTATAAAAAAAATGGGATTTGTTTCACCTTCCGTTGACTTCAGCGGATTTTCAGTGGCTGACATCGTAATAGAAGCAGTGTTTGAGGATATGGATGTGAAGAAAAGATTAATCTCTGAAGTTGAAAAATATATGAAGGAGGATGCAATCTTTGCCTCAAACACTTCATCGCTTTCCATAACGGAAATGCAGAAAGCATCCTCGCGGCCCGAAAATATTGTTGGAATGCATTTCTTCAACCCTGTCCACAGAATGCCGCTTGTTGAAATAATCAGAGGGGAAAAAACATCTGAGGAGTGCGTGGCAACAGTTGTGGCTCTTTCGAAAAAGATGGGAAAGACACCGATTGTAGTAAAAGATTCAAGAGGGTTTCTCGTTAATCGAATTTTAACTCCGTATCTTAATGAAGCAGCCTTCCTTCTTGAAGAGGGAGCTTCGATAGAGCAGATTGATGGAGAGATGAAAAAATTCGGGATGCCAATGGGACCTTTGAGGCTTATAGATGAGGTTGGAATCGATGTAGCTTCAAAAGTTTCAGAAGTTATCCATCAGGCTTTTGGTGATAGAATGAAACCCCCATCAATTTTAGATGCCATCATAAAATCAGGAAGACTTGGCAAAAAATCGAAGAAAGGTTTTTACAGACTTAACGGAAAAGAAGCAGTCGACTCTGAAATTTATAAAATCTTAAACATTGAAAAAAGAGAATTCAACTCACAAGAAATTGTAAAAAGAATGGTGCTTTTGATGATAAACGAAGCATCCCGTTGCCTTGAAGAAAACATTGTAAAATCTCCTTCAGTAGTAGATATCGGGATGATTTTTGGAACAGGGTTTCCACCTTTTAGAGGAGGGCTTTTAAAGTATGCGGATAATCTGGGAATAAAGAATTTATTTAATGAACTTCAAAGATTCTATGAAAAATATGGCGAAAGGTTTAAAGCATCTCAAATCATTAAAGACATGGCTTCGCGGGGAATGAATTTCTATCAATAAAAGGAGCAAAAATGCAAAAAAGAAGTATAGTTAAAAATCTTTTTGATGGAAACATTGAAGAGGACTTTATTTTTCCATTCCCAACCCAATCTGAGGAAGAAAGAGAAAACCTGGATTTTCTTATTGATTCATTGAGAAAATTCGCAAAAGAAAAGATAAACCCAAAAAAATTGGAAGAGGAAGGAAAAATCTCTTGGGAAATTCTGAATGCTCTGGGTGAGATGGGAATTTTTGGAATGATAATTCCTGAAGAATACGAAGGGTTCGGGATGAGTCAATGGGCCTATAATAGAGTGATGGAAGAAATGGCCAAAATTGATGCCTCACTCGCAACTATGCTTGGAGCCCATGAATCCATCGGAGTGAAACCTCTTCTTCTTTATGGAAATGAAGAGCAAAAAAGGAAATTTCTTCCTTCAATTGCAAAGGGAGAAAAAATTGCAGCGTTCTGCCTTACAGAGGCATCTGCAGGTTCAGACCCATCTTCGATAAAGACAAAAGCAAAAATCTCAGATGATGGAAAATATTTAATTTTAGATGGATCAAAATTATTTGTTACAAACGGAAGTTTTCGAGGAATTTACACAGTTTTTGCAAAACTCGAGGATACTGATGAGAAAAAAGATAGTTTCATTGCGCTTCTTGTTCCAGGAGATTTAGAAGGAATTTCTATTTCAAAGGAAGAGGAAAAGCTTGGAATAAAAGCATCTTCTACAGTTGAGATTACATTCGAAAATGTGAAGGTTCCTAAAGAAAATCTAATAGGAGAGATTGGAAAAGGGTTGAAGATTGCCTTGGAGGCTTTGGACTGGGGAAGGCTCGGGCTTGCTGCAGGATGTGTCGGAGGAGCAAAAGAACTTCTTAGAATTTCATCAGAGTATTCCAGAGAGAGGGTTCAATTTGGTTCACCAATTTCTGATTTTGAATTGATTAAAAAGAAATTATCAAGGATAGCATTTTTAACATATGCAGCTGACAGCATGGTTTATCTTACAGCTGGCATAAGTGAAAGAGATGATGTGGACTTTTCATTGGAGTCAGCGATATGCAAAACATTTGCTTCGGAAATTTTGTGGGAAAGCGTGAACGAAGCTCTTCAAGTGGCAGGAGGCTATGGATACACAAAGGATTATCCCTATGAGAAATACTTGAGGGATGCGAGGATTAATACGATATTTGAGGGAACAAATGAAATTCAGAGGCTTTTCATCGCCCTTTATGGAATAAGAGGGGTAGGAGAATATTTAAAGCAGATGGGAAGAGCTCTTAAATCTCCATTTACATCAATTGGCATTTTAAAAGACTTTGCATATAAAGAGATAAAAAAAAGAATTGCACCTGAAAAACTTAAAGGAATTCCTTCGCCTTTGAAAAGAGAAGCAAACATGGTTTCCCAGTATACCCAGGCTTTGAGCATCTGGACTGAAAGAGTGCTTAAGAGATACGGTAAAAAGATAATCGAAAAAGAGTATATCCTTGAAAGGCTTGCTGATGTAGCAATTTATCTTTACGGAATGCTTGCAACACTTTCTAAGACTGATTCGATAATAAAAGAAAAAAGCCTTGAAAATTCAAGCTATGAAATTATGCTCTGCAAGGCTTTCTTCTTTGAGGCAAGAAAACAAATCCGGCACCGAATCTCCTACCTCAACCGCAACATTGACGATTTCTGGTCCGAAATTTCAAAAAATATAATAAAAGGCAAAACCATCTCTTAATGAGAGAATTTATGACTTGATTAATAAGGGATTGCGACCTTCTGAACTGATACCACGAAGCCCCTCATGCTCTTTCAGTGAGAAAAGAAGACCCGTTAAATTGGGGATTGCGATGAAGAAATAGTGGTGAGCGAGAGACGATGGGAAGCGAGGTGGGATGAAGAGATTTCTGTTTTTGAAGAGAAGAGTTAGTGGAGCAACTTCTTTAGATTAACTGTTATACTAAATTGTAAATCTGTGGTATCATAAAGATGTAAATAATCGCCATGAAAATCAAAGAGGAGAAATATTATGGAGAAATCTCGGGAACAATATATTGTAGATGAAAAAGGAAACAAGACAGCAGTGATTCTTCCGATTGAAGAATATGAAGAACTTTTGGAGGATATTCACGATTTAGTAGTTATTGCCGAGCGTCGAGATGAGTCTGTGATTACTTTTGAAGAACTGAAGAAAAGGCTAAGAAAAGATGGCCTTTTATAAAGTTCAATGGAAGCACTCAGCAGAAAAGGATTTAAGTAAAATCGATCTAAAAGATATTCCTCGAATTATTGAAGCTGTCGATTCCCTTGCAAACAATCCATTTCCACCTCAAAACCGTAAGCTTCAAGCAGTAGAACGATTTTACCGAATTAGAGTCGGGGACTATAGGGTGATTTACCAAGTAGATACTAAATCAAAGACTGTGACTATTTATTATGTTCGACATCGTAGAGATGCATATCGGAAATTATAGAGATGAGAGAATTTATGACCCGTTAAATTGGGGATTGCGACTCTCCTTTTCGGTCTCAACCGGATATTCCTCTATCAGCTTCAGTGAGAAAAGAAGACCCGTTAAATTGGGGATGTAAATAGCTTTTTTCTTGACATTTACAAAAATTTATATAAAATTGTATTATTATGTATACAAAAAGTATTAAATTTTTGTATAGGAATATAGTCAAAAAGTTAAATTCCTGGCTGGATAGGGATGAGATTATTGTTATTCTTGGTGCAAGACAGGTTGGTAAGACCTCACTTCTTCACTATCTCCAGGAGAAATTAGATGCAGAGGGGGAAAAAACGTATTTTCTTGACCTTGAAGATATTGAACTTCGATCATATATAAAGTCAGTACGAAACCTCATATCTTTTTTGGAGGCATTGGGTTGGAGAAAGGGTCAGAGGGCATACATCTTTCTTGATGAAATCCATTATATTGAAGATATCAGTAGCATATTGAAGTATACTCATGACCATTATCCAGAATTGAAACTAATCGCCACAGGTTCCTCAAGTCTTAAATTAAAATTTAAAATGGGAGAACCTCTTACAGGCAGGAAAGTAGTTTTCGATCTTCATCCTTTATCATTCAGCGAATTCCTATATTTTTCAGGAAAACAAGAATTCAAAGAAATTCTTGATAATTCTCAGGGTAGAAAAATTCCAGAACCGCTTATCTCCCATATCCTTGCAGCATATGAAGAATATGTAATCTATGGTGGTTATCCCAAAGTAGCCCTTGCAACTTCTTATGATATGAAAGAGCAAATCCTTAAAGAAGTTCAGACCACATATATTGATAAAGAGATTAGAGGCCTTATGAGAGAAGAAAGTTTTAGTAAATTCAGGTTCCTTATGGAATTTTTAGCTGCGCAGAACGGTGGCCTTGTTAAAGTTTTAGAGATTTCTAAAGAGGTTGGAATTGCTCGAGCTACAGTTCAGAGATACATAACAATTCTTGAAGAGACATTTATTATAGGATTATTGAGACCATGGGCAAAAAATAGGCAAAAAGAATTAACACGAGTTCCCAAATTATACTTTTTAGATACTGGATTTTTGAATTTTACAATTAAGGATTTCAGGTCTTTTTTCCTTAGAACTGATACTGGTAAGTTGATAGAATCTACGGTGTATACTGCTCTTTTAAGAGAGTTAAGAAGTACTGAAGAAATAAGATTTTTAAGGGAAAAAACAGGTAATGAGATTGATTTTATTTTAAGAAGAGAAAAGAAAATAATTCCGATAGAGGTGAAATGGCGAGAAGTAGATAAGATTCCAGATGTAATTCAAAGGTTAGTAAAAAATATGAGGCTGGATATTGCATATGTTGTATCTAAAGACATCTGGGATGAAAAAAAAATTAATAATTGTCCTATAAAATTCCTGCCTCCCTGGTCAATCGAGTTTGATTTATGGCAGAAGTCATCCCTTTCATCTGCTTCACATAATCCTTTGTAATAAAGTTAAATTGTGGAGTCGGAGTGCATTGCTCTTCATGATTTTTTCTGCGATGAGGATGGCTTTCCCTTCAGTTATAATTTCTCTGTCTATAAGTTTGGAGAGAGCATTATAAAGAGCCTTTCGTGAGTTTTTTGCTGCAATCCAGAAAAATACAGGTGCTCCTGCATCGCTTCCAAACATTATTTTTTCAGAAGCTCCAGGGTAACAGAGCCACTCGTAGAGAATTTTTTCTAATTCATCATCATACACAAACCAATTTACTGCGGAAAATTCCACATATGCATTCTTCTTTTCAAGTATTGGCTTTAGTTTGTCCCAGAAAGGGTAGCCTGCATGGAGCATAACAAATTTGGTATCTTTGAACCTCATATCTGAGAAAATACTTTCTAAATTTAGAGGGTTTGAATCAAGGTTCTTCAAGGTAGCATTTGCACCGAATCCAGTGTGAAAGTGAACAGGAAGACTTAGCTCTCCTGCTTTTAAAAAAATATATTTGGCTATAAAATCCTGGAGTTTTTTATATTTACTCCAATCTGAAATTTTTTCATTCATTTCCCCATTAAAAATTTTAGAAGCTTCATCCTCATCTACATCATCAAACCAGAGAGTTCTTATGTATCCGCTTGCAACTTTCAACGCAACAGCTTTGTTTTTCTTGTAATGGTCAAGAACTCTGTTTACTAACTCGAGGTAAGATGATAAATCCTTTATGTTCATTTCGAATTTTTTTGAGAGTTCCGTTACCTCTCTGTGATAGCCATGGAGAGAGTTTTTAAGGTTAGGGCTTATAGATTTCACTTCAGATGGGTCGAGAGGGTAAAATAGAGCATCTACAAACGGAACCCAGAGAACTCTCTTTTCATCAAGGTCTTTCATTGGTAAACCTGAGTTTGAAAAAACTTTTTCAATTCTGCAAATATCAAGAATTCTGTTAAATCCTTCTTTGTTTCCTGATTTCCAGAATTTTGAAGAAAGGTTTTCCAATTCATTAATATCATTTTCTGAAACATCTTTTTTGTCATAGCCATAGATTTCTTTGAGTGCTTCAACTTGCATTGAATCAAAAACAGCTATTCTTTCTTTTATTATCACCCAGAATGGTCTTCTAAGGGGAGGTTCTAATGTTGGATATAGGTCTTTTGCCTCATATTTAACATGGCCTGAGACAGGATGGGAATGGACATCGATAAATTTAGTCTCCTCAATGAAGCTTAATAATTTTTTATATTTGATATTTTCACCCGCTGATAAGATAAAAATCAGGTTGAAAAAATGGATAAAAATAAAAAGAATTAAAATTTTTCGAATGATTTTCATTTCTTTCCTCCCAAATTCTTTATTATATATTAATACAAACGAATTAAATAAATTGACATGTAGGGCAAGGCTTTAGCCTTGCATTAAGCAACCCCCGAATCAACCCATGAAACAAAGTTCAGGGCAAGGTTCGGGGCAGGCTCTGAAGGGTTGCCCTACAAATTATTTATTGCTTTTGTATTAGTTTTAAATATTATATAAATTGATTTTTAAGAGATAAAATAGAGCTATTTTTATAAAAAATTTTATCTCTTTATCAATTTTTTGTAATCCTTTTAGGTTATGCATTGAGAGAATTAAATTTAATTTTAATTTTTTTTATTGAATTATTTAAAGAAACTTTATAGTTTATTTAGGCAAAATTTATTTAAGGATGGTGAGTAAAGGTTTTTGCTTTCCGAATAATCAAAAACAGTCAAAGTTGAGTGTAAATAAGTAAAGAATCGTTGACTTAAATATGCTTATCACTTTCTAAGTCAAGAAATTTTGACTTAGACATGAAAATTATGTATAAGTCAGAGAGAGGCGACTTATGAGTGAAAGGGCTGGAAGGTTTGTTCTACAGCCGCAAGGATATAAGACATTTATACCCAATCCGTTGCCTCCTGAACCTCCTGTTAAGTACAATGCAGAATTATTATCTGAAGCAGACAGGTCCCTTGCACGATTAGACGGGATTACTACCGTTCTTCCTAATCCCGACCTTTTCATCGCCATGTATGTGAAAAAAGAAGCACTTTTAAGTTCCCAGATTGAAGGGACTCAGGCTTCTCTTGAGGGAATCTTAGAATTTGAGGCTGATGTGATACCTCGAGAAGATATAAATCAGATAAGGGACGTGATCAATTACATAAAAGCGCTTAATTATGGAATATCAAGGCTCAAGAATCTTCCCATGTCTTTGAGACTTATAACCGAGATCCATAAAATCTTGTTAGAAGGTTCAAGAGGTAGATATAGAAATCCTGGGGAGTTCAGGAAATCGCAAAATTGGATAGGTCCACCTGGTGCTTCTTTGAGTGAAGCAATATTTATTCCACCGCCGCCTGATATGGTTATACCATCAATGGGAGACCTTGAAAAATTCTTTTACAGCAAAGAAGAAATTCCGTTATTAATTAAGATTGCTTTAATACACGCCCAATTTGAAACCATCCATCCATTCTTAGACGGAAATGGTAGGATAGGCAGATTACTCATTACATTTTATCTCTTCTGGAAGGGAATTTTATCAAAACCTTTGTTGTACCTGAGTTATTATTTGAAAAAATATAGAGATAATTACTACAAATTGCTAATGGATGTTCGACTAAAAGGAGCTTGGGAAAAATGGGTTCAATTTTTTCTTAAAGGGGTCATTGATACTTCTCAAGAAGCAGTAAAAACTGCCAAAGAAGTTATTCAATTAAAAGAATCCTTGATAACTAAACTTCATGAAAACTCTATATCGAGTATCTACGCTGTGAAGCTGATCGAAACGCTCTTTGAAACACCTTTGATTAGTGTGAAAGATGTTATTGAAAAATTGAATATTTCAAAAGAGGCTGCAAATACATTGGTAAAAAGGTTTGAGAAAATTAGGATTTTAAAAGAGATAACCGGGAAACAGAGATACAAAAAATACCAATTTAAAGATTATGTTGAAATTATAAAAAAGGGAACAGAAAACATCTAAGGTACACCTCTTTGAATTTCAAGAGAGAATTTATGACCAAAAAGGAAGAAAAAGATCCGTTTATTAAGGATATTATTTAGAATCCAAAGGTATTTCTAATCGTAAGAGAAAGTGACCTTTGATAAATTAGGAAAGGTGAAATATGAATATACTAATACATGTGTATGGTTGTGATACTTTTTTTACTTTCTTTTCCAGGTGAAAGGCGTTTTAAGCCTTTGCTCAATCCATTTACGGTTGATTCTCATCCTGTACTGACTGTGCTGCATTGAGTTTCCTGTATCCCTTTCCAGAGCCTGCTTGTAATATTTCACAGCTTCTTCCCTTTGCCCCTCAAGGTCCTTGAGATGTCCCATCCAGGTCAGAGAAGCGAATTTATAAAGCTCCGGGGACTCTAATTTAAAGACCTTCTCAAAGGCGAGAAACGACTCTTTATAGAATCCGCTATCAAAAAGCAATAATCCCAGCTTGAACCAGAAGTCATACTTTTCTATATTCAGATTTTTCGTCTTTTCATAGATCAGAAAGGGTGTCTTGCCTTCGCGCTTGTAGTTAAGTTCCTCCACGATCTTTATCAGCTGCTCGGCCGTTGGTTGTGGAGGAATATCGATTTTGCTCTCCATGGTGAAAGGCTCCTTGAGCCTTTCTTCAAGCCACTTGCGGTCCATATTAATTCTCAGACTATAGTGTCCCATCGGCTCTCCAGTGTCATATTTAAGGGCTTCTTTATAGTGAATGAGCGCCTGCTCCCTTTCTCCAAGAAGATCCTTCAGCAATCCCATCCAGCCAAGTGCTGCAAACTTGGTTACTCCGTCTGAATGAAGAGTATTGACTCGCTTGAAGCAGTCGAAGGCCTCGGGAAAATCCTCACCATCATATAAATACATTCCCAAACGATACCAGATATCGCTGTTTTCTATGCTTTCTTCCCTGACTCTTAAGTAGACCTCGCGACTCTCTTCTGCCTTCCATCCAAGGGAGAGCAATTCGGCTGCCTCATCAGATATTTCAGGAAGAGGATTTTCCAGCATAGCAATTTTTTTTTCTGGATTGAGAATTGCTTTCTTGAGCTTGGCTTGGCTCTTCAATCTCAAAACACTTAACTCCAGGTTGCGGTCTGTAAACTTCATTTGCTCTGTACCATCCTCGAAAACTGCTTTAACCATCACGGGCATTTTCATCGAGCCGAGCCTTTTTACTCTGATGATGGATAAATATCCAGCGCCCTCCTTCCTGCTCTCTTCTGATTCTATTCTGTAGCAGAGGTAATTATTCGAGCGCACCCACTGGTCAAAGAACCAGCCCAGGTTCTCTCCCCTCTCCACTTCGCAGAACCTCTGGAACTCCTGCCAGCTCAGACGCTTACCGCCGTAAACCTTTAATGCTTTCTTGTAGATTCTCTCAAAGGTATCTCGACCTATTACAGAATCGAGTGCGCTGATGATGCTGAAGCCCTTGCTGTGAATAATGGTGTTGTTGTGGTCGTACTTAATCTTTGAAAGACGGGCTGGTGGAATATCCACAGTGGTGTCATAATACATGGAGATTCCTTGGATATAATCACTCATCCACTTGGTGCGACGTTCCGGGTCAATCTTTCTGGCGATGAGATACTCCGTATCAGCAAAGATGCCCATCCCTATCCAGAGCCAGGCGGGTTTGTCAGGGTCAAGGACCCATTCCCCCCAATACTCGTGTCCAATCTCGTGAGCAGTAATCCACTGCCACCACAGAAGCGACTCGCCTTCCTTGAATGTCTCCTGGCCATGAATGATGACAATACCTGTGGCAAAGGGATAGCCTCCCCAGCGTCCTTTACCGCCAGGAATGATATATAGAAACTTAAAGGGGTAGAAACCGAGCCAGTCTTTATAGAATTTGATGGCGTCGACGGCTGTCTCCATACAGACGGCTGCACACCTGGCTCCTTTTTCCGTGAATAGGGTGGTAACGAGAACACCCTCAACCTCCCTTGATTCTTTTTTCTGGTTTTTTCCCAGGTAAATGCCTAAGGTTCTGGCTCCTTCGTTTTCATAGCGGCCTGTCTTTTCATTCAGACGTCCGCTGATAGCCAAGGCGAATCCTTCTGGAATGTCAAGCTTGACCGAGTAGGAATCATGGACAGGAAGGCCGTCCCACCAGAGGCGCGGGTAAAAGCGGGTTGTCTTAAACTCGGTGTTTAAGCTTGAGAATTCGAAGGATTGCTTGAACGCCACTTCAATTTCGACTTTCGCCCCAGATCTAAGGGTTTTTGGCAGCTGGTAGAAAAGAGGAGCTGAGACTGAAGAGCCTTTTTTGGGATTTAATAATGGGAGATTCTGATCTGAAACAGAGATTTCGATCGAAGAGTCTGAGCTGATAGACCAGTCTAAGGCTATAACACTCAATGCGGCTTTTGCGTCATTTTTCAGGATAATCTTCTCCTTTCCCTCGATGAAGCCTTTCTCAAGGTCTATACGGCCATCGATCACATAGTGACATTTCGGCGGATTGGTGGGTACCCAGTAGTCATTTTGGGCATGAAGGAATGGGACAAACGAAAGATTGAATCCGAAGAAGGCTAAAAAAATGATTTCAATAAAGCGAATAGCCCTTGCTTCTGATTTCATTTTACACCCTCCATTAATAAAAATATATCATCCCATTAGAAGATGATGTATGTCAATTATTATTGAATGAAAAGAATCATGGAAGGAGGCAGAATAAATTGCTATTGTCATTTATAAAAAATTTATATAAAACTGTAATATTATGCATACAAAAAGAATTAATTTTTTGTATAGGAATATAGTCAAAAATTTAAATCCCTGGCTGGAGATAGATGAAATTGTTTTTTTATTGCAAAATAATGATTTTTAACATAAAGTTTTTAACATAAAGAGAGAAGGGCATTAAAATTATGTCTATACCGCTTGAAAAATGGGTTGAAAAGCAGGCAAGGCTTACCAAACCAGATAAGATTTACTGGTGCGATGGTTCAGAAGAGGAAGCCCACAGACTTATAGAGATAGGTATGGAAGAGGAGAGAATTGGCAATAATCCTGTTTTTTATGAATTGAATCAAAAAACCTGGCCCAATGCCTATTTACATCGCAGTCATCCTACAGATGTGGCACGGACAGAGCATTTAACTTTTATCTGCGACCCTGATAAAGAAACCACAGGACCAAATAACAACTGGATGGAGCCTCAAGAAGCAAAGCAGATGCTTATAAAATTAAGTGATGGCTGTATGCGGGGAAGAACTATGTATGTTTTGCCTTATATGATGGGACATCCTGATTCACCTTATGCAAAGGCCTGTGTTCAGCTTACTGATGTTTCTTACGTGGCTGTAAGCATGAGAATTATGACAAGATTAGGAAAATTCGTGTTAGATAAGATAGGAAATCGTGAGGATTTTGTAAAAGGACTTCATTCTGTGGGTGACTTTGATCCCAATAGGCGTTTTATCATGCACTTTCCTGACGAAAATTTAGTTTGGAGTGTTGGTTCTGGCTACGGAGGAAATGCCCTATTAGGAAAAAAATGTTTTTCGCTAAGAATTGCTTCCTGGTTAGGTTCAAAAGAAGGATGGCTTGCTGAGCACATGATAATAATTGGAATTGAGGATCCAGAAGGTAATATCATCTATGTTACTGCTGCCATGCCTTCTGCCTGTGGAAAGACTAATCTTGCAATGCTTGAATCCACACTACCTGGGTATAAAGTGTGGACATTGGGAGATGATATTGCCTGGATGAATGTCGGTCCAGATGGCAGGCTCTGGGCAATTAATCCTGAAACAGGTCTTTTTGGGGTGGCACCGGGAACTTCTATGAAGACCAATCCCAATATGCTGAAAACATTAAAGAAAGGAACCTTCTATCCCACATTGTTTACTAACACCGCTTTAAATGTAGAGACCAATGAGCCCTGGTGGGAAGAAATGGAAGGATCTCCCCCTGAAAGTTTAACTGATTGGCAGGGCAAACCCTGGAATAGCTCCTTGGGTACCAAAGCCGCCCATCCTAACTCTCGATTTACAGTATCTATATATCATTCTCCCACACTCACAAAAGAATTTGATAATCCCAAAGGTGTGCCTATTTCAGCGGTAATTCTGGGTGGGAAAAGAACCAAACTTATACCTCTGGTAGTTGAGAATTTTAATTGGCAACATGGTGTATTTTTAGGTGCAAGAACTGGGTCTGAAACTACAGCTGCTGCTATTCATCAGGTAGGCGTATTGAGGAGAGATCCCATGGCAATGCTTCCTTTTTGTGGTTATAATATGGGCGATTATTTGAGACATTGGATTGACATTGGAAAAAGACTAACCTCTCCTCCAAGAATATATATGGTTAATTGGTTCAGAGTTGATGAGAAAGGAGAATTTCTCTGGCCAGGATTTGGGGAAAATATCCGGGTGTTAAAATGGATAGCGGACAGGATAAATAATCGAGTGGATGCTAAAGAAACGCCCCTTGGGCTTATCCCTCATTTAGGAGATCTTGACCTGGGGGGATTAAATATCTCCAATGATAAGCTTAAAAAATTATTTGAAATTAATCCATCGGAGTGGCAACAAGAATTAGAAGATATAGAAAAGTTTCTTGGCCAATTTGGTAATCACATGCCCCAAGAGATCTGGCAGGAATTTAATGATATGAAAGCAAGACTTGGAATATAGCTTTATAATAAGAGTTAATCTACAATTTAATTCTCTTTGGGCACTAAATAAAGCGCTTATCCCTCTTTTTCTAATGCTTTCTTCTTCTATTAGCTATTTTTTTATTGAATTGTTTAAAAAAATTTTATAGTTTATTTAGGCAAAATTTATTGGCAGGATGGTGAATGATGGAAAAGAAGAAGATTTTTATTTTAAGTTTAATTATGGTTTTTCTTTTCTTTTTCAGAAGGGATGTTTTAGGGAATGATAAAGTAGACTTAAAATTTGATAACCTTGCTGATCTCGTGGTAAACCCGGATACAAAAAAAAGTATTTCCGGAAATGATAAATTAAATTTAAATTTTGATTTCAGCTTTCTTCGTAACACAGGAAATGTAAAAAATATATCATTTGGAACTTCAGGAGGTCTTGAACTCGAGAAAAACAAATATGTGATTAAAGCAAGGTTAGGATACAACTATGGAGAATCACTCGGGAAAACTTTTTTAAAACAATGGATTGGATATTTTTACAGTGGTTATAGATTTTCTGAGCGAATGAATATGCTTGTTTTAATAGATTATTTCGGAAATCCATACACAGGAATAAGAAAAAGACTTCAGGCTGGACCAGGTATTGAATATGTTTTTGTAAAGAAAGAAGAATTTCAATTTTCACTGGCAGAAGGCGTTACAAGAGAGATTGAAGATTCGACAAGAAACCAAGCTGAAAAAGAAACCTTGCGGTCTGCATTTAAGACGCATTTAAAAACAAAATTATCAGATAAAATTGAATTTCAGAACATGTCAAATTTCTCTAATTTTATAAACAATTTTTTCAATGACTATAAAATTATTTCAAATTCAGAAGTTTCTTTTATTTTCTCTGAGAGAATAAGATTGGTATTTTCTCATTTTTTATCGTACAACAACATTCCGCCATCTGGATTCTTAAAAGCAGACAACCTGTATTCCTTAGCTCTCCGTATTAAATGGGAAAAAAGCTAATACAAACGCATTTAATTCTGATGCTTTCCTGTCCCCTCACCCCTCCCTCTCCCCTGAGGGGAGAGGATTGAGGTGAGGGGGAAAACGAGTAAGATGTAACAAATATTAGTGCTTTCGGATTAGTGTCGTGTCACTTAAATGTCTTTCATTAATTAGAAATAATAACAAATCCCAAGGAGGGTTTCTATTCCGCCGAGGTTAATTTTTTCTTTGATTTTACTCTGGGATGGCGTTGAAATTGAAAGATACTGTAGCTTTACAATACATGAAATTTTTCTTGAAAGGGAAGATTCAACGCTAAATGCAGTGTTATATCCAAACTTTTGATTTTCAGTTGATATGTTAATCTCCTTCCATTTTTCTGAATAGTCACTCAAATTCAATCCTATTTCAAATTTTGGCTTAAACCTGCTTCCAGTATAAAAAATAAATAGATTTACAAAAAAAGTATGATTCGTAAGAGTAAGGCTGTAATGTTCCTCAAATAATTTAGGTCCAAGAATTATTGTTTCACCACTACTTTTTATGAATCTATATCCAAGAGAAAGTCCAGTTATTTTTGAGATCTCTAAAGAAAATGATACAGAAATGGGGAAGTTTCTATTTCCATAAATTTTTTTATAGGATGACTCAGAAGGAATGAAATAGCCAGTCATGACAGAAAATGAAGTTTTTTTAAAGATTTTAAATTCTTCAGAAAAATTTTGCTTTGAAAGGGTGAGCATAAATAGTATAACCAAAAGGATTGGAAAAATTTTTTTTGTGTTATTCATTGAATTTTTTAAACAAAAATTTATTCCTTGTGAAATTGAATGAGGAATAATAAATTGCATAAAATTCTTGTTCTGAATCTGATACCTCCATAGAGAAGTTGCTTTCCCTGAGTTGTGTATCCACTGCAGTGATTGTATAATAATAAATAGTATTAATATCGAGATTCTTATCGATGTAGAAATTCTCCTTTATTGGAGATGAATTCAATTTTTTGTAATTTATGTGCTTCACTTCTGTTCGATATATGTTATATCCGATGATTTTATCTGGATTTTCTTCCCAGGAAAGGTAATTTGATTTTCTTGTCTGATAAAGAGACGAAATTATTTGCTTTAATACTTTTAAGCCTTTTGGAGTTTTTGGGAGGTCATACCTTATTGGCTGAGAAAGGTCAGCGATAGAAATTAAAGCTAATGTTCCTGAAGATGATAGGAATTCACTATTTAGAGTCTCGAGTCTATCGTATTCAGTATGATAATAGGGGTTATTAATTTTGTAATCTTCGATTCCCAATATTGCATCATAACCTTTATCCCAGAATGGAGAATGGTCACTGTAAACAAACGATGGATCGAGATTTTTTGTAATGGAGTATGGAAAATAAGACTGGGAAGCAAGCATGAACCTGTCTGCCAACCAGCTGGAGAATCTGTTGAGGATGATATTCAAATCTTCAGGAATTAAATCCGCATATCCAATCATGTCAAGGTTTATCACACCTTCTATTCTTTCTCCCCTTGTTCTTGCTTTTTCTGCATAGTGCTTACTTCCGTACAATCCCCATTCTTCTGCTGAAAACGCTATAAATTTAATCGAGAAGTCAAAAAAATATTCACTGAGAATCCTTGCTATTTCCATCATCGTCGCAGTTCCGCTTGCATTGTCATCTGCTCCTGGCGCACTGATTTTCGCATTTTTACTGTAAGAATCATAATGAGCACAGATGATATATATAGCTTCCGGGTTTGTTTTTCCTTCCAGAATTCCAATTACATTTCGAGTCTGATAATTTTTGAATATAAAGGGGTCAAATTCAACGTTTAAACCAAGTTGATGGAAATAATTATAAATGTAGTCGCCTGCTAACTCACAATTTAAAGTTGAGGCATACCTCGTCTTGAAATTTTCCAGATCCTTGATTATGTTTTTAACATTATCGATGGAGAATTTTTCTTTAATTTCCTGAATTGTGTAATTGAATTTTGGAAAATAATAAGCTCTTGAATAAGGCTTATATGTTTCTTTTCTCAGATAGATTGGAGTGTCGTTTAATTTCTTTAATAAAAATTTTTCTGGGAGAATCTCTCTCGCTTCACCTGAATCAGTCCAGAAAAGAGCTGTCTTTTCCTCTATGAATTTAGCATTTCCATATGCTCTTAAAATCAGTAAATCGTTTATGTCTTCAATTCTAACAAGAAAATATTCTTTACCCTCAACATCTTTATCGATGACTTCTAATGGAATTCTAAGGCTTTTTATTTCTTCGATGTATTCTGGGTCTGATCGGATTATGTAAGTTCTCTTGAGTTCCTGAAGAATTTCGACTTTATCAAAATTTAGATATTCCAAACTATCTTTTCTAAAAATTTTAACTAAATCTTTTTCCATCCTCTGAGGGAAGATAAAGGTAATCGAAAGGCCGAGGGCAATGATGAGAAAGAAAACTTTCAATGTTTTCTTCATGATTAAATAATATTAGAAATAGAAGAAAAAGAGAATCATCACTTGTCAAATAATTTTGTTTTCTTTCATTAATTTTAATTAATATAAATACACAAGATATTGATTTAATTTGACATCGAGAGGGGATTTTTATTAAATCTGAAATATGAAAAAGATTTCAGTTTTAATATGGATTATAATCTCAATTCTTTTTGCCGTAGCTTTCGGGATTGTTGCTGGAATTCTTAATCCATCTGAGAGGGTAAATGCCATATGGTTGTTAACTGCAGCAGCATGTTTCTATGCCCTTGCTTATAGATTCTATGGAGCATTCCTTGCCGCAAGAGTAGCAGCTCTTGATGATTCAAAATTAACACCTTCAATAACACTAAATGATGGAAAGAATTTCTATCCTACAAATAAATGGGTTCTTTTCGGCCATCATTTCGCTGCAATCGCTGGAGCCGGTCCTCTTATTGGGCCTGTGCTTGCCACTCAATTCGGTTATTTGCCAGGATTTATATGGCTTTTGATTGGCGCAGTCATTGCCGGAGGAGTCCATGATTTTATAATCCTGGTAGCCTCGATGAGAAGGGATGGAAAATCCCTTGCCCAGATTGCAAAGGAAGAGATTGGAAAAGTAACAGGAATAGCAACAGCAATAGCAATAATATTTATTTTAATAGTAGCCCTTGCAGGTCTTGGTCTTGCAGTTATAAATTCCCTTTATCACAATCCATGGGGAACTTTTATAATAGGAATGACAATTCCGATTGCATTTCTTATGGGATTTTATTTAAAAAGCTTCAGGCCAGGCAGAGTATTTGAAGTTTCAGTCATTGGTATTTCTTTGTTGTTCCTGACGGTTGTTTTGGGAAAGTACATCCCGACAAGTCCTTTAGCAAAATTTTTAGATTTTGACGCCCATACCCTTGTATTTCTTCTTGCAGGCTATGGGTTTGTTGCATCGGTTCTTCCAGTGTGGATGCTCTTAGCGCCAAGAGATTATCTATCATCATTTATGAAGATCGGTGTTATTTTTGTTCTTGCCCTGGGAGTTTTTATCGTCGCTCCTGAACTTCACATGCCGGATATCACAAAATTTATAAAAGGAGGAGGGCCGATAATTCCAGGAACCATGTTTCCGTTTGTTTTTATTACGATAGCCTGTGGAGCAATATCTGGATTTCACTCACTTATTTCTTCTGGTACTACTCCAAAGATGATCGAAAAGGAGTCCCAGGCGAGAATGATAGGCTACGGAGCTATGCTAACAGAAGGGTTTGTGGGAATTATGGCTCTTGTTGCAGCCTCTGTTTTAATTCCCGGTGATTATTTTGCAATAAACACAAAACTCTCGATTAGCCAGATTGTTTCAATGGGTTTTCCTGTGAGTAAATTAGATGAACTTTCTCAGATGATAGGTATAAATTTGGCTGGAAGGCCTGGTGGCGCTGTCTCTCTGGCAGTGGGAATGGCATACATTTTTGGTTCAATTCCAGGACTTAAAAATTTGATGGCATACCTTTACCAGTTTGCGATTATGTTTGAAGCATTATTCATTCTTACAACGATTGATGCAGGAACAAGGGTAGCAAGGTATATCCTTCAGGAAGTTGGAGGGTTTTTATACAAGCCCCTTGGCGATTATCGATGGCTTCCTGGAAATGTTCTTATGAGTTTTATCGTTGTTTTTGCATGGGGTTATTTTATCGCTACAGGTTCGATTTCAACGATATGGCCCATGTTCGGAGTTGCCAATCAACTGCTCGGCATGTTAGCTCTATGCGTTGGAACGACCATAATTATAAAGATGAAAAAAGAAAAATATATATGGATAACAATTCTTCCAATGTCTTTCATGTTGGTCATGACCTTTACTGCTTCATATAAATTGTTTTTCAATTTTTTAAACAGAGCTGCTCAAGAACCTGGGATGAGTTTTAATTTCTATTTGAATGCAGTTCTAATAGGAACGATGGCGGTTCTTGCAACAATAATTGTTATCGACTCTCTGTTCAAATGGAAAAAATTCATTATAATAAACAATAGATTTCGAGCAACTCAATTAATGGTTGAAGAAGGAAGTAAATAAGGTTTTTTGGCGGTTAATAACTTGAGCAGCAAGGGTGATCAGAAAATTAGGGTCACATCTGAATGCCTTAAAGAAGTCAACCATCTTCTGAGCGATATATCGACGAGCATCTAAATACCTAAGAAACAGCAAATTCTAAACACTGAACATAAAAGAGTGAGCAGGAAGGGTGGCGGAGAAAACCGTCACGAATGCGGAGCGGGCATGGTTTCTCTCCCGATGGATATCGGAAGAGAAGAGCGAAGACAGAGTTAAGAGCTGTAATTTTGAAGTGTGCTTTTCCATATGTATCTTCAAAGAAGAAATATCTCTCATAAAGCACACTGAAGGGGTATGGGGAAGATATTTTCCCCATGTCTGGGGGTGCTCAGCGAAGCGTCTAAGGGGGCTTGCCCCATAGGGAAAGTGTCGTCTCACAATGATACAGCAAAGAGTATTCAGGTGAGGCGACACTTTGATGGGGAAAATACAGCGGGTTTTCGGAGTCACCCTTGCTGATTACTCTAAAACCTCTGAGTGAAGGGGATGGTTGACCTCTTAATTTAAATAAAATTAAAGAAATACAATCCTTACTCTTTCCCTTCTGTCGAGGCGGGTTAAGCCAGCTTCCTTTGCAATGTTTACTGCTTCTTTGTATTCTTCATGGGAAATTCTTCTTGAAAGTTCTGGAAAATCAAAAGCTTTATAACATGGATGGTACTGGTCCATTATGTTAACATATGTATTCTTTGAAATTTCGTTTGCGATGAATTCCATCGCTTTTTTTGTCCCTGATAATCTATTCGGGAGAACTAAATGCCTGATGAGAAGTCCGCGAATTGCAATTCCTCTTTCATCGAGCACAAGGTCTCCCACCTGATTATGCATCTCTTTTATCGCTTTTTTTACAACCTCAGGATAATCTTTTGCTTTTGAATATTTCTGTGCTGCTTCAGAATCCATGTATTTTAAATCAGGCATGTATATGTCAAATATTCCATCTAAAAGTTTCAAAGTTTCAGCTTTATCATACCCGCTTGAATTGTAAACAAGGGGAACTGAAAGACCTTTCTCAATCGCAATCTCAAGAGATTTTAATATCTGGGGCACCTGATGGGTAGGCGTAACGAAATTTATGTTGTGACATCCTTTTTCCTGAAGATAGAGCATCATTTTTGCAAAATTCTCAAAACTGACCTCGCTCCCCTCATTCAGATGAGAAATTGTGTAATTCTGGCAATAAATACAGAGTAAATTACATGAGGAAAGAAATATCGTTCCAGAACCATAATTTCCCACAAGAGGATCTTCTTCTCCAAAATGAGCATGATAACTTGCAATTCTGGGGAGATGCCCAATTTCACAGGTCCCCTTTTTATTTTTTGTTCTTTCTGCTTCACATTCCCTGGGACACATGGAACAATTTTCTAAAAGTTCGAATGCTTTTATAATCCTTTTTTTTAAATCACCGGTTTTAAAAATTTTTATGTAGGATGGTTCAAGAGCCATTAAATTCCGTACTCTAATCTTCTTGCCAGAATAGGGGGAAGATTGTTTTCAATGATTTTTTTCTGCGCGGTTTGGATGTCATAATCAAGCCTGAAGAAGGTCACTTCCCATTTTAACGTATCAAAGATAATAAAGGACAGCTTAGGATTTCTATCCCTTGGTTGGCCGATTGAGCCAGGATTTATCAGATATCTGGAATTTCTATTGAGTTTTATAATTTTATGATTTTCTAATATATAGTGGGTTTCAATGAGATTATCTTTTTTTTTAAAAATAACCGGAAAGTGAGTATGACCGAGAAAACATATTTTTGAATTAAAAACTGAAAATGCTTCCCTTGCTTCGTAATCGTCAAATACGTAGTAGTCTTCATTAGATGGAGAACCGTGGCAGATATAAATTTCTTCATCGACTTCCAATGGACCCTTTCTCAATCTCTTCAGATATGAAATGTTCTCTAGTGATAAATGGGCTTTTGTCCATTTTATTGCTTCTGCAGCGATGGGATTGAAACTTTCAATATCGTTCAGTTCACAGGAAACTTTATCATGATTTCCCCTGATCATTGTTATAGAACTGAATTTTTTTAAACTTTCAATTACTTCATTGGGGTTTGCTCCATATCCTACAAGGTCGCCAAGAAATAAGAAGGAATCAATCCTCTTCTTTTTTATAAATTTGAGAAAAGAGACAAGGGCTTCTAAATTTCCATGAATGTCAGAGAATACTAAATATTTCATTGGCGATATCGGACATCTCTAAATAATTCATCAGCACGATATGAGCTTCTTGCAAGAGGATGAGATATTACATTCTTGAATCCATATCTCATTGCAATTTCTTTCAAGGTTTCAAACTCTTCAGGAGAATAGTATTTTTCAACTTTTATATGGCCAATTGAAGGAGAAAGGTACTGACCTATTACAAGAAAATCACAGTTTATAGAGTTTAAATCTCTAAAAGTTTTAATAATATCATTGATTGTTTCACCTATTCCTACCATTATTCCTGATTTAGTGGTAAGTTCATTTTCTTTTGCCTTTTTTAATATATTTAAAGAACGATTGTAAAGACATCTCTCTCTTCCTATTTTTGGGTATATATTTTCCGGAACCTCAAGGTTATGGCCTAAGATATCAGGGTTTTCATTAAATACATTATTCAACGAATTTAGATTTCCGTTAAAATCTGGAATTAAAAATTCCACTACTATTTTTGAATTTATTTTTCTTAATTCTCTCAAGGTCTCACAGAAAATCGTTGCACCACCATCCTCGAGGTCATCTCTCGTAACAGAAGTAATAATCACATGTTTTACATTAAGTTTCTTAACTATTCGTGCAAGTCTTTTTGGTTCATCTTTATCAACTTCAGAAGGAATATCTTTTTTTACGTTGCAGAATTTACAATGTCTCGTGCATATATCTCCTAATATTAAAAACGTTAAAGTATTTCTGTTCCAGCATTCTCCAATATTTGGGCATTTTGCTTCTTCACATACAGTAAAAATTTTATTTTCTTTTAAGATTTTTTTTAACGAAAAGTATTTTTCTCCGGAGGGAATTTTTGTTTTAAGCCAAGAAGGCTTTTGCATTAATTCCAACATTATTTCTTTTTTTAATTAAAACTAAATTATTTTTTGTAGAGAAGATGCTAAAATTCTATCGGTTCTCTTCTCAGTTTTTTCCGTATTCTTTTCTTTGCCATTGCTTCTTTCATTCGTCTTTTTTCCCCGGGCTTCATGTAAACTGAATGTTTTTTAATTTCTTTTATTATTGATTCCTGCTGAACTTTTCGCTTGAATCTCTTGAGTGCGCTCTCCAATGACTCTCCATCCTGTACAATAATAAATGCCAATTATAGCACCCCCTTTTCTTTTAAAATTTAAAGATGAAATATATTAAATTTTTTCTTCATTGTCAAATCAAGAATGGGAAAAAATGCAAAAAAATGGGGTCAGGTCTCATTTTTTGCATTTTTGAGAAAAATAAATTTTGTATTGTGTTTTATTTTTTTATCCTGTAAAATCGTCATTCAAAATGGCACGACCATTAAGAATTGAATTCCCAGGCGCTTTTTATCACATAACTTCCAGAGGGATAGAAAAAAGGAAAATATTTCTGAATGACAAAGATTATAGAATATTTCTAAAATTGCTTAAAAAAATGGTCGAAAGGTATTCCATAAATCTTTATGCTTATGTTTTAATGGATAATCATTATCATCTTTTATTAGAAACTCGTTTAGGAAATTTAAGTAAGATGATGCATGATTTGAATTCGAGCTATATAACTTATTTTAATAAAGAATATAATAGAGTAGGGCCTCTTTTACAGGGTAGATATAAAAGTATCCTCGTAGAGAAAGATTCTTATTTATTAGAATTAGTAAGATACCTCCATTTAAATCCTGTAAGAGCAAAACTCGTTGATGATATAGCTGATTATCCCTGGAGCAGTTATAAAACTTATATAAGGAGAGAAAATATTCCATGGTTAAAAAGAGAGGAAGTCTTAAGTCTATTTTCTGAAAATATTGAAAGCTCCATTGAAAAATTCAATAAATTCATAATGGATGGAATTAGATCTCCTGTAATAAATCCGTTTAGAAATTTAAAAGCTCAAAGTTTTCTTGGGAATGATGCATTTGTAAATAAAATGAAGAGTATTTTTGCTAAAAAAAAGAAAAAGGAGATTTCACCTAAAAAAGAATTAAAAAAACTTTCTCCATTACCCGTAGTAGGAATTATGAATATTTTAAATAATGAATTTAAAGAGAAAGAAAAAAAGATTAAGAAAAAAATTGCAATGTATTTATTAAGAGAAATAAATGGATTAAATTTAAACGAGATAAAATCATTTTTTGGAATTCATTATTCTGTAATAAGTCGACACATTAAAGAAATAGAAAAATTGATGTTAAGTAATGAAAAGTTTAAAAGCAAGATTGAAAATATTCGCGATAATATTTTAATAAAAAATGCAAAAAATGAGACCTGACCCCATTTTTTTGCATTTTTATAAGGAGGGAATAATATGGGTAAAAATGCAGTAATCATAAGTGCTGTGAGAACAGCAATAGGAAATTTCTTGGGGGCTTTAGCTCCTCTAAGTGCGGTTGAACTGGGAGCTATTGTAATAAAAGAAGCAGTGAGAAGAGCTACTATTGACCCAAAAATTATAGATGAGGTGATAATGGGAAATGTTGTCTCAGCAGGAATTGGCCAGGCTCCTGCAAGACAGGCTGCAATAAAAGCTGGAATCCCAGGAGAAGTCCCATCCCTGACGATCAATAAGGTTTGTGGCTCTGGGTTAAAAGCTGTTATGCTTGCAGTTCAGGCAATAAAAGCAGGAGATGGAGATATTTTTATCGCTGGAGGTATGGAGTCGATGAGTAACTGTCCTTATATACTTCAACGAGCTAGGACAGGCTATAGAATGGGTCATGGAGAGCTTATTGATTTGATGATTTATGATGGATTGTGGGATTCATTTGAAAATAAACATATGGGAATGCTTGGAGAATTCACTGCAGAAAATTCAAAAATTTCAAGGGAAGAACAGGATCAATTTGCTTTTAATTCCCACCAGAAAGCTTTAATAGCAATTAGAGAGGGAAAATTCAAGGAGGAAATAATTCCAGTGGAGATTCCTCAAAAAAAAGGAGAGCCTATTAAGTTTGATACAGATGAAGGACCAAGAGCTGATACATCTGTTGAGAAACTTTCAAAGCTAAGGCCTGCATTCAAGCCTGATGGGACAATTACAGCAGGTAATGCGCCCTCTGTTAATGATGGTGCCTCTGCTTTGGTCATTCTGAGTGAGGACAGAGCAAAAGAATTAAAAATTGAACCTATTGCTTTTATAACCTTTTATGCAACAGGATTTGTAGAACCAAAGATGCTTTTTTATGCACCGGTAAAAGCTGTGAATAATCTTCTGAGAAAAATAGGAAAGGACATTGATTATTTTGATTTGATCGAGATAAATGAGGCCTTTTCAGCCCAGGTTCTTGCGGATGGGAAAGAATTGGGCTGGGATTGGGACAGAGTAAATGTTAATGGAGGAGCAGTGGCTTTGGGTCATCCGATAGGAGCATCAGGAGCAAGAATATTAACGACATTAATCTATGCTATGAAGGACAGGAAAGCAAAAAAAGGATTAGCAGCTCTCTGCCTCGGAGGTGGGGGCTCAGTAGCTCTTTCAGTGGAGATGTAGGAAGATAGGGCATTCCTCATGTTGGCCCTATTTTTCTGCAATTAATGAAACGATCGGTCCTTGGAGTGAAAAAATATGTGTAACGATTTTAACCCTTATACGTCTTATAATATGGAAAGGGCAAGAAGATCAGAGCAGGTTTAAAGTTGGACAATAATGAGCTTCTTGCCCTTGTAGAGCAAGCAAAAAATTATGATGCAGAGGCTCTGGCAAAACTTTGTGAACATTTTTATCCTAAAGTCCACAGGTTTGTATATTATAGGGTTAACACCAAAGAAGATGCCGAGGATATTGTTAGCGAAGTTTTTGTAAAAATGATTAAAACTATTGAAAAGCAGAAGGGATCTTTCCAGGCATGGATTTTCAAAATTACCTCAAATTTAGTTATTGATTATTATCGGCGTCGAGGAATTCAAAAGAAGATTCCCTTAACAGAGGATCTGGTAGAGCAAAGAGAAGAACCCAAAGCTCGATTGGAAGATAATTTAACTCAAAAGGAATTAAAAAAAGCAATAAATAAATTGAGCAATGAACAACAAGAGATGATTACTCTCAAATTCATAAACGGATTTAGCAATGACGAGATCTCACAAATAATGAATAAATCAAAGGAAGCAATAAGGGCATTGCAATTTAGAGCCTTGAAGAATCTAAGGAATATATTCAAAGAAGGTAATATAAAATGAAAGAGGATTTGGAGATTATATTGGAAAAATGTATAGAAGAATTGCAGCAAGGCAAAAGAATTGAGGATTGTCTTAAGAGATATCTTCAATTCTCTTCTGAGTTAAAACCCCTTCTTGAAATGGTACAGATTATAGAAAAAACTCCAAAACCAGAATCTAATCCAGAGGCATTATATTATACCCTGGTGAAAGTTGGCGAAATCGCGGGTGAAAAATTAGTAAAGCAAAAAGAAAGGACAAAAAAAATTAACTGGCTTCTCTTTCCTCATCCTTTACTCTTAAGAGCTGTGATTGGATTCTTTGTCTTAATTTTGATTAGTTGGGGAGCAATTGCTATTTCTGCCAACACTACGCCTGGAGAGATTTTGTATCCCATAAAGATAGCAACTGAAAAAGTGAAATTTTTCCTTACATTTGATTCTGAAAAGAAAGCAGAACTTCGGCTTACTTTTTCAGATGAACGTCTGAGGGAAATGACCCATCTTCTCCAGCGTTCTGGTACACTTGACATAGAACTTTTAAAAGCAATGCTTGATGAGGCAAAGATGGCTTTGGAGGAGAGCAAGATACCGAGTGAAAAAGCACCTATTTTTTTCGCTAAATTAGACCATTTCAATGCTTATCAAAAGGAGGTGTTAGAGAAAATTCGCCCCCAGGTTGATCCAGTGAGCCGGGAAATTGTAGATGAAGCGAGAAGGATGTGCGATATGCGTAGTCGCTGGATAAGGAGAATGATGGATGAGGAGATGGAACAAATGCCAAAGCATTCTCCCTCTATACAGCGTCAGGAAAAGCATCGCTCTAAGAAGTGGCGATGGGGCCCGGGGTGTGATTGGATGAATGAAAATGCGCTATAATCGTTCCAAGCGTAACATTTTCATTTGTCTCCGTGTCTTTTCAATATGAAACAAAAAAGAGGTAAAATATGACAAAATTTGTCGAACCAAGGGAATCTCTGACATTCTGCCAGAGGAGGAGATGACGAAAATGCAAAGATTAGTAACGCTCATCGCTCCGTCATTTATCTTGTCGATCATCGTGCTGACGGCCATAACAAGCTCGAATCAAGATGCCATTATCACAGGAAAAGATATCTACCGGTTGAACTGTGCCGGTTGCCATGGAGCAGATCGCACAGGAAATCCACCATATTATCCATCATTGTTGAACATCGAAGAAAAACTCTCAAAAAGAGAGATTCAAGAGATAATTGATAAAGGTAAGGGTAAGATGCCTGCCTTCTTCCATCTTACTCCGCAAGAGAAGACGGCCATCATCGCCTTTCTGCTTGATGAGAAGCCTCAGTCCGTTGCGATATCAACCACGGGACTGGGAGAGAGGATATTCAAGAGTAACTGTGCGTCATGTCATCGAGCGAGTACTAATGACCCTAAGCCCCCTAATGTTTGGATGATGGAGCCTGCGCCTTTAGCAGGGGCAACGAAGCGGTTTGCAAAGGAAGAATTCTTCAGGATTCTGGAGACTGGTATTTGTTACATGCCATCCTTCGACCACTTCACTTCCTCTGAGAGAGAGGCACTTTATGCTTTCGTGGAGTCATTGGAGGGGAAAGGGGAACCTGCTCGTCCGACGATGGGAGAGATGTGCCCCATGATGATGAGAATGAGAAAGGGGAAATAGGGGATGTTACCTAACCATAGATAAAGAATTTCCAATTGAGAAAGGAGGTGATAGAAATGATTGACTTAAATAGTTTCCTTAAAAACAACTGGAAGAGTGGTTTACTGATAATGGTTATTGTATTCGCCATTCCAGTTGCGATGGGGACACAGGAACATCCAGGTGCTAAAAGACTTGGATTGACCAAGGAGTCCCTTACCACGGCGATTAAAGATTATGTTCAAAAAGACACTGAACTCAAGGGTGGATTTTTCTTATTTTATGACAATCTTTCCAAGAAACCTCTCATGCTCACCTTAGTGAAAGTTCATGATGACCGCCTCTCAATGGTGAAGAAAGGTCTTTATTTTGCCTGTGCGGATTTTAAGACGCCTGATAACCATTCATACGACCTTGATATCTTCATGGAAGATACAGAACGAGGCTTGGAGGTAAGAGAAATCACCATCCACAAGGAAGATGGCAAAGCTCGTTATAGGTGGGAAGAAGAGAAAGGAATTTGGATACGGAAACAAAAGTAAGAACATTTGAGGCTTGCAGAACACATCACATAAGAGGCGGTTTATGCAAGGGCTTATGTCACATCCCCCTTAAGTGGAGGTCACAAACCGCTGGGCGTTATGAAAGAGTGGATAATGGAATGGGAAAAGAATTATCAACTTCACTTAACCCAGCCTGTATGCTACGGTCTTATTTCCTCTGACAGGATGAAGAAAAAAACTTAAAAATGTAGTACAATATAAAAAAATAGACACTCTAAATTTTATAAAGATGCTCAGGGCAATCATAGGGCATTAATGTTGAGAAGCGATCCGAAGAAATTATTCTCAGGCAAGCCTTCAGTGAAGATAGGAAGGGTACTTATTTTTCTGAGCAAGAGCTCTTCATTGACAATTGCTGGAACTCAAGCTCAAGGCTCCGTTATTATCGTAATAGTTAGTGCCCCGCAGCTCTTGCTTGAAGTAGTTTCAATCGTGACAAAATATCAAATCTATGAGGTTAATTAGAATGGCCGATGTATCAATTCCAGCAGCATTTCTAGCTGGTGTAATATCGTTTCTATCACCATGCGTTTTGCCCTTGGTTCCAGGTTACTTGTCTTTACTATCAGGGGTATCGATAGAACGTCTTAAGAGCGAAAACAAAGGAGCAGGGCTGCTCAAGCAAATCATTTTCAATGCAGCGGCATTTGTAATAGGGTTCTCACTTATATTTATAATCCTTGGAGCTCTAACCACATGGCTTGGGCAACTTCTATTGTCAGATATCTCGCTGCTGAGGCCAATAGCTGGAGCTATCATCGTGGTTTTTGGTTTGCACCTAATGGGGCTCTTCAAAATAGAAATGCTATACCGTGAGAAGAGGTTTCATAGCCTTGGCAAGCGATCTGCCTCAGGCAAATTAATAAGCTCATTTATTATGGGATTAGCATTTGCATTTGGCTGGACGCCTTGCATTGGACCTATACTAAGTGGCATATTAGCTTATTCAGCCACGAAAGAAACAATTTATGAAGGGATAGCGTTGCTCAGTATATATTCGACAGGAATGTGTATACCTTTTCTATTAACTGCCTTAGGCATTAACGGGTTTTTAAAGTTCTACCAGCGGTTCAAGAAATGTCTTAATCTGGTTGAAATAGCTAGCGGAGCGCTTCTTATCACTATAGGCTTACTGATTATGACAAACAACCTGTCGAGGTTATCCAGTTACCTCTGGTTCTTAAGTAAATTTGCAAAGTAAATATGGAGAGTAAGGATGAAAAAAGCTAGCTTAGTGACCCTCTTGATCACAGTAATTGTTTTAGTAGTTGTTGCATTGTACAATACTACTAAAACGCAACAATCAATAAGTGACTTAGCAAAAGCGCCAAACTTTACACTTCCAGATGCAAACGGTCGTCGGATAAGCTTGGAAGATTTCCGCGGCAAGGTCGTAATATTAAACTTTTGGGCTACATGGTGCTCTCCTTGCAGAGTTGAAATTCCTGCTTTCATCCAGTTGTACAACACTTATAAGGATCGTGGACTTGAAATAATTGGTGTCTCGTTGGATAAAGGTGGATGGGACGACGTTAAACCCTTTATAAAAGAGTACAAAATTAACTACCACATTGTGCTCGATGATGGAGAAACAGCTAACAGCTATGGAGGCATCATAGGCATACCAACGACGTTTATAATTGACAAAAATGGTAGTATCATCAAGAAATACGTCGGATACCCAGGAAAAGAAGTGTTTGAAGCAGAGATTCGGAAGTTATCGTAACCGGAATTAACCGAATCACTGATTTTATTGAGTCAATGATTTATTGAGTTTTCAATAAATGATGGATACATTTTAAAATATAAAGGGAGTAAACAAAAATGAAAGTAAAAATAGTCTCAGTCTTAGGGTGGTTGGCGATTGTTCTCTTTGTGGCAATTTACGCTATTGAACTATTACCTCGTCAAGAAGGACCGCCTGTAACAGTGCGCTGGATTCGAGAAACCCTCGGAAAAACGGGCCTCATTGTTCTCAACATTCTCATCGTCTTAGGATTTTTGGCGCTGCTCCCATTTCGCCGTCCAACAAAACATATCTGGAAATCACGCGGGACATTTGCCGCCTTTGTGATTGCTCTTATGACCGAAATGTTTGGTTGGCCCCTCATTATTTTTCTCCTTTCACCGCTTGTAAATATCCCTGGAATTGGAGAGGCATTTGAAGAAGATTTTAAAATATTTGGTTTGAAACCTGCTGTGGTAGGAACAGCGATCAGTTTCATAGGGCTTGCTTTGATTGCCATTGGTTGGGCACAGATACATCGGGCAAAAGGGTTAGTCACAACAGGAATTTACAGATATATAAGGCACCCGCAGTATATGGGTATTTTTCTCTTCATCTTTGGATGGATTGTGCACTGGCCTTCAGTAGTAACATTAATTTTATGGCCCATCTTGATTGGTGCCTATGTGTGGCTTGCAAAACAAGAGGAGCGACAAGCTGTTGAGGAATTTGGAACTTTGTATCTTGAATATGCGAAGCGAACAAAACGATTTATTCCGTTAATAATATAAGAAGTCAAAAAAATGAAAGAGAAAAATATGGCAATAAAAACAGAGGTGGTTATAAATTACAAAATTATTAACCGTTAGGAATTTTTCTGGCTTTTCAGCCAAAGTTGGGATATCAGAAATTACTCGTGGTACCATCCCGAAGCTGGACAAAAAGCGAAATAATTCGGAGATAACAAGTTTGGCGACATATTAGTCGGGCGGACGTTTAAAGATACTTTGTCATATTGACAAATGGATACTAATATTATGGATTCAAGACTTCATAAAAAAGCACTTTTATTATCATACTTCACAGTAGGATACAATATTTTAGAGGGAATAGTATCAATCTTTGCTGGATTATTAGCTGGTAGCATAGCATTAGTCGGATTTGGTCTAGATAGTTTTGTTGAATCTTCGTCAGGAAGTGTGATGATTTGGAGATTTAGAAAACACGGAAAAATATCAAAAGAGGAAGAGAAAAAAATTGAGAAAAAAGCGATAAAATTCGTTGCTTATACCTTCTTTATACTGAGTGCTTATGTTTTATATGAATCTATCAAGAAACTGTACTTCCATGAAATCCCAGAACCAAGTCTTTTAGGAATAATCGTTGCTGTCCTCTCTATAATAGTGATGCCAGTATTGTTTTATATGAAATATCAAACTGGAAAATCAATAAATAGCAGGAGCTTAGTAGCAGACTCTAAGCAGACACTTGCATGTGTATTTTTGTCCGCTGCTTTGTTAATTGGATTAGGACTGAATTATTTATACGGACTATGGCAAGCAGACCCTATTGTTGGATTAGTTATTGTGGTCTTTCTAATAAAAGAAGGTTACAACACCTTAAAGGAAGAGAAACTATGCGATTGTTGATTTTTACACCTGCCTAACGTCATACGTAAAATTTTCGGGGGAAAATTTTGGTGCTATCGCACTCGCCTAACCACGGCATCAGCCGATACGCTACCATGCACGGCTGATGCCTGGTCCGTTAGTCTGACAGACTGCCATACACCTACTGAGATTTGGTTGAAAAAAAGGGTACTAATCTTCTTTTAAGATTGAGACTTTTAAAGCTTAATGGAGAATGGGATAGTTACTGGTAAGAGCGTCGAAAAGAGTTCGTTAGATATGCTACATAACTTATCACCGAAAAAGTGATGCTTAAATTTTTCATTAAGGACTTGACAAAGAAAAAATTTTAATTATAATAGATATAGGGAGTAATAGTATAAGGAGATATTAATATGGCAAAAAAAGGTTGTTTAACACTGGAAAGGAGGAAGATTTGTAAGGATAGAATAAAGCGTATTGAAGGTCAGATAAGAGGTCTGGCGAAAATGGTTGATGAGGATAGATACTGTGTTGATATTTTGCAGCAAATTTCTTCAGTGCATGAAGCTTTACGAGGTTTAGGGAAAGTACTTATGCAAAATTATCTTGAAATTTGCGCCACTGATGCCCTGCGATCAAAAGATCAAAAAAGGCAGGAAGAAATCTACAATGAGATGATGGATGTGATTTATAAATTTGCCAAATAAAATTTTAATCTAAGATGAGAGAGAAAATTTCTGCAGTGGGTTCAGTTATTTCAGCTATGTTTGCTTCTATATGTTGCATTGGACCAATAGCAGTAGTTGCGTTAGGGGTATCTGGAGCAGGATGGATTCCTTTTCTGATAAAATTCAGGTATTTATTTATTTTAATTGCCTTATTACTCATTAGCTGGGCTTGGTGGATTATTATAAAAAAAGATAAATGTTGTGAGGTTGAGACTGGGGCCAGAAAGTTTCTGACAAAGGATAAGATTTTCCTTACTTTAGTATCAGCAATAGTAATTTTAATTATCCTTCTTCCCTATATATTAGGGAAGATATGAAAGGAGGGGATTAGAAGATGAGAACTTTATTAATTATGGTTAGCACAGGGTTGATTTTAAGTTTTGGAATAAAGGTAGTTAATGCAGCTGAATATAAGTACAAAGTGGATGGAATTGTATGTGAGAAGTGTGTAAAAGATATAGAATCTTCCTTGTCTAATTTAAAAGGTGTAAATGAAGTCAATGTCTCATTAGAAAAAGGAAAAGTCTCTGTAAAAGCTGAATCTAAAGAGGTTTCCTCTCAAAACTTAGCAAAAGTAATTGAAGATATAGCTGAAGGCAAATTTAAAGTTAAAGAGATAACCCAGAAAATCCATGTAGAAGGAATGACATGTGAAGGATGTGTAATAGCGGTTAAGTCTGCTTTGAGTAAAATTGAGGGTGTCAAAAATACGGAAGTAAGCCTAAAAGATAAGGAAGCAGAGGTTAGCTATGATCCAAAAAAAGTAAAAATTTCTCAACTATTAGAAGCTATAAATAAAATTGCCTACAGAGCATCCTTGCCAGAGTAATCTAAGCTAAGCACAAAATTTTTGCATATTTCTAGTACTTAGTTGCGTAAATTAGCGTCTTATGTTGTCATTCCTGCCCCCATTTTCATGAGGGTAAACTCCAGCAGGAATCCAGTAAAATCAATAGATTCCCGCTTAAGACCTGGGGGAATGACGGAGTGAGAACTTATGCAACTAAGTACTAGATGTAGAGGTGATAATTATTATACCTTCTTCAATTTATGAGGGGGTCATACTAAGAATATAATAAAACTTTTTGCGTTTGTATTAATTAAAGATGTAATAAAGGAGAGAACAATAGTATGAACTTTTCTGACAAAAAAAATGAATTTGATTTAATAATTATTGGTGGAGGAGCAGCAGGATTTTCGGCTGCAATTAAAGCAGATGAATTTAAGGCAGATACGCTCCTGATAAATTCCAGTCTCCCGATTGGGGGAACATGTGTTAATGTAGGTTGTATTCCAACAAAATTTTTATTAGAAGTTGCAGATCATTATCATCAGTTGAATAACAGTCGCTTTAAGTCACTTAATTCATCATCTAAAATTGATTTTGCCAGACTTATTGAGGAAAAAAATGAATTAGTCAATTCTTTAAGAGAGGTAAATTATCAAAATGTATTAAATAATTTACCTTATGTTACCTACATTGAGGGTTATGCCCGCTTTATCTCAGATAAAGAGGTGGAAGTTGAAGGCAGGAGGTTTTCTGGTTCTAAATTTATCATTGCCACAGGTTCATCCCCAAAAGTATTGCCTATCCCAGGTCTAAAGGAGACTGGATTTTTAACTAACCGTGAAGCTTTAGAGTTAAATAAATTGCCAGAAAGTTTTTTAGTAATTGGTGCAGGTCCTATTGGTTTAGAATTTGCTCAGATGTTTTCTCGTCTGGGCAGCAAAGTTATTGTAGTAGAGTTAATGGAAAGAATCTTGCCTCAAGTTGAACCGATTGTTTCAGAAGAGCTTAAAAAATCTCTTATAGAAGAAAATATAAAAATATATACCACTGCGAAGATTCAAAGAGTAAGAAAACAGGATGGTAAAAAATTGGCAGATGTGGAGATAGAAAATAAAATACAAACCTTTCTTGTTGATGAAATCCTTTTAGCTACAGGACTGGTTGGAAATAGTAAAGACTTAGGTCTGGAGAATGTGGGTATTGAAACAGATAAAGATGGTTTTATTAAAGTAGATGAATTTTTAAGGGCTTCACGACTTCATATCTTTGCTGCTGGTGATATAACAGGGGCTCCATGGCTTGAGACAGTGGCAGCTAAAGAGGGGAATATAGCCGCACAAAATGCATTAAAAAATGCGAAGACCAAGATGGATTACAGCATTATTCCTTATGCAATATTTACCTCACCACAGATTGCCAGCATTGGAATTAAGGAAGAAGATTCTATGAGAATATTTGGTAATTGTTTATGCCAGATGGTTAAGATGGATAGAATTCCAAAAGCTAAGATAATAAATGATACAAAGGGTTTAATTTATATGGTTCTTCATCCAGAATCAAAAAAAATTTTAGGCGTCCATATTGTCTCCAGGTTAGCATCTGAGATAATTCATGAGGCAACTTTAGCGATTAAATTAGGGTTAACCATCGAGGATATTATAGATACAGTTCATATCTTCCCAACATTTTCTGAAGCAATAAAAATAGTTAGTCAATCATTCAACCGGGATATGAGTAAAATGAGTTGTTGTGTGGAATAATTGAAGGAAGTACAAAAAATGCTTAGAAGAAGTTTTCGTTTGATTTTTATCGCAAGTTTAATTTTATTTCCATCTTTTTCTTTTGCAACATGTCCTGCATGCCTTGGCAGTGTGGGATTACCATTGCGTGGTTATGCTTTTACTACGTTACAAAATTTTGATTTTAGTTTTCGTTACAGGTTTGAGCGTCAGGAAGATGATATTTATTACAGAAATCTTCAAAATGCAAGAATATCTTTAATTAGAAATTTTGACCGCTGGTCTTTTGGAGCAAATATTCCAATATCTTATGCCAATGGATTTATGCGAGATGGAAAATTTCATACTGTTTTTTCAATACCATATGGTGTTGATGTTCTAACTCGCTACTTCATCTTGAAGGCGCCGTTTGTCTCAACTCGACCTATTTTGAGCATTATAGGTGGGATTAAAATTCCTTCAGGTTATGTTTTTCATAAAGAGCATGATTCTCTACCTATTCCATGGGGATTGAATAGCGGTATAGCATATTCCATAAATATTGGTGGAAATATAATTTTCAGTGAACTCTATTACAGTTATTTTCTAAAACAATCTAACTATAGTTTTGGGAATAGGGCAACAGTTTCTCTCGGTATAATGCGATTTTTTAAAACAAATTTGGGAATTAGCTTAAACTCAACATTGGTATGGCAGGAAGGTGATAAAATTTCTACTACTTACCCCTCAGAAGACTCAGTAGATGTATTTCAGAATACAAGAAGATTAACCTTAGATATAGGTCCGAGAATTAGTTTACTCATATTTGATACTTTTTTGGATTTATCAGTCGGTTATGCTGTTGTGCATACTTATGAGACTCTCAACTCGCCAAAATATCTCTGGAGTTTCGAGCTTGGGTTTTCAAAAGGTTTTTAAAATGGCGGTGTTAAAAGATATGCTTGAAATTCTTCTAATTAATTTATATAATTCTAATCTGTAATTAATGAATAAAACAAAAAAAATATGGTTGAAAAATTTGTTCATTTTAACCCTGTTTCTTATTTTATTTTTACTCAGTACAATTGCAATTTCCCATGACTTCTTTTGTTATGGCGAATTGAATGGATTATGCAGCCCATTACATAGTCTATTTAATAATCCTTCATCTGTTATATATGATGTCTTTCATTTTAATCTTTCTTCAAAATTTTATATTTATTTTGGTAATAATTGTATTATCCCTCCTGAATTTATAAAAAATATTTTCCATCCCCCAAATTAAATTTCCTGAGCTTTACCAATAATCCTTAATTTTAAATTAATATTTTTTTGTGATGGAGGCTCAAATTGAGATTAATTAATTATTTATTGATAATTGTTCTCCTTTTTTCATGGTGTATAGTTAAAGGAGAGGAAGGTCTTACCCTCGAGCAGGCAATTGATATCGCTATGAAACAGAACCCAGAGATTCTTTCTGCTAAGGGAGAACTGAATGTTTCATTGGGCAAAAGATTGCAAATGGAAGCCATTCCTGACCCGGAAATAGCTTTTAGCGACGAAGGTATTCCAATGGGTGGAATTTCCAGGAATGGAACTGAGAGAGAGATAAGTTTCGGAATCCAGCAGTTTCTTGAGTTTCCCGGAAAAAGGTCTCTTAGAGGAAAAATTGGAAAATATGGAGAAGAAATATCTTTTTTTGAATTAGAAAGGATAGAGATTATAATTAAAGCTGGGGTAAAGAGAGCATATTATAAAGCTATTTTAAGTCAGAGGACTATTTCAACTCTTGAATCTACTTTAGGTCTCCTTGATGAATTTATCGATAATGCAAACATCAAATATCAAGTGGGAATGGTTCCCTATCTTGATGTTCTTCGTGCAAGAGTAGAAAAGGCAAGAATACAGAATCAATTAATTGAGGTTAAAAAAGAATTGAAAGTAGATAAGTCTTATTTGAATCTTCTTCTTGGAAGAAAGGGAGATGAACCATTACATTTGCTGACAGATATTTCTTTTATTCCCTTTGAGAAAGACTTTTCTAAGATCAAAGAAGAGGCTAAAAGGACAAGACCTTCCCTTTATATTGCTGCATTAAAGCTCGAACAGGCCAATGCTGGCTTGAGGCTTTCAAATATGAGTTTTTATCCTGATTTTTCTGTGGAATTTTTCTTTCCGAGTTTACGGACAGGGGCAGGGGGAGTAGTGTTTGGATTCTCTATTCCGGTTTATTGGAAGAAGAGACAGAAAGGGCTAATACTCGAAGCAGAGGCAACAAAACAGATAAACCTAATTTCTTCAGAAGCCATAGAGAGAAGAATAATGACACAATTAGAGAATGCATATTCGTCAGTGAAAGCAGCAGAGGAGCAGGTAAAGGTGTTTGAGCAAAAACTTCTCAGAGAGGCCGAGGATCAACTCAAAATTGGCATCCACAATTATCAATATGGAAAAATCGATGCCCTTAATCTTTTAGACCTCTATCGTACGTATACACTTACAAAGCTTGAATATTTGAGATCCCTTTACTTTTATCTTGTTTCTCTTGCTGACTTGGAAGTAGCTGGAGAGGATTATGAATAATCTAGTGTGCTGTCCCTTAAATATCTTCGCAGGCAGACGGTCTCTCTTCCAGCACACTGAAGGGGTATGGGGAAGAGGCTTCCCCATGTCAGGGGGTGCTCAGCGAAGCGTCCAGGGAGAGGCTTTCTCCCATAGGGAAAGTGTTGTGTCACATAAGAATAAGGAAAGGTATTTAAGTGACACAACACTAGGAGGTAAAATGAAGAAGAATCCTTATCTTATACATATTTTGATGATTTTAGCTTTTACCCTTTTTTTATATGGATGCAATAAGAAAAAAGCCGAAGAGGTTGATACAGAGAATGCAGAAGAAAATGCTCGATCTACCATTACTCTTTCAGAGGATGCTTTAAAAATAGCTGGGATAAAAACAGACATTGTTCAGTTGAGGACAGTTTCCCAGAGAATTAAAGTGGTTGGCGAAATTTCTTTCAATCAAAGAAAGTTTGTAAATATAACATCGAGAGTATCAGGAAGAGTTGAAGAAGTTTTCGCTTTTCCAGGAGATAAAGTTAAAGAAGGTCAATTGCTTCTTTCCATTTATAGTCCGGATTTTCTTTCTGCCCAGGCGGAATTTATTCAAGCTGAAGAAAGATTGAAAAGAGTAATGAAAAATAACGATGAAGAAGAGAGACAAAATGCCAAATCCCTTCTTGATTCTGCAAGGAATAAACTAATTTTGTTAAATATAAGAGAAGAAGAATTAATTGAATTGGAAAAAACTCATTCGATAAAATTCCTTCTGCCAATAAGAGCTCCATTTAATGGAAGCATTATTGAAAGTAATGTTGTTACTGGAGACTACATTGATACGGGCACGAGTCTTTTTAAAATCGCAGATATATCCACTCTATGGGTCAACGTTAATATATACGAGAAAGACCTATCTTCAATCAAACAGGGATGCAAGACTTTGATAAGAGTCAGTGCTTTTCCCAATGAAGAATTTAAAGGAAAACTCACCCTTTTAAGCGATGTGGTAGATAAAAATACTCGCACTGTAAAAGGAAGGGTTGAAGTTATGAATAAATCAGGAAAGTTAAAGCCTGGGATGTACGCTGAAGTTAACTTGATTTTTCCTTCAGAATCAAAATCGCTTTTAATTCCAGAAATTGCAGTTCAAGATTTAGAAGGTAAAAAAGTAGTTTTTCTCCAATCTGGGAACAATTCTTTCTCAGTCAAAGAGATAGAAACAGGATTAAAATTAGATAGTTTTATTGAGATAGTGAATGGTTTAAAAACTGGTGATATTATTGCTACTGAAGGCAGTTTCATTCTCAAATCAGAACTTCTTAAAAAGACACTGGAGCGCGGTTCAGTAGATCACTTCAAAGATAAGCAATTTTTCCCTCAGCGCTCCGAAGGGGCATGGGGAAGAGGCTTCCCCATGTCTGGGGGGTGCTCAGCGAAGCGTCTAAGGGGGGCTTGCCCCCATAGGGAAAGTGTCATGTCACAAGAAAGTAACGAAGGATAATTAAGTGACATGACACTGGAGGTAGAATAAAGATGATTGAAAAAATAATATCTTTTTCATTAAATCAAAAACTTATGATTATAGTGGTTGTAATATTGTTGATTACATTGGGAATTTATTCTTTCATGAGACTTCCAATCGATGCCTTTCCTGATGTAACAAACATTCAGGTAGAAATTTTGAGCACCGCACCGGGTCGTTCTCCTCTGGAGGTTGAAAAATTTGTTACCTATCCAATTGAAATAGCAATGCGAGGTCTACCAGGATTGACTCAAATACGTTCGGTTTCCAGATTCGGTTTATCTGTTGTTACTGTGGTCTTTGAAGATGATGTCGACATATATTTTGCGAGACAGCTTGTATTGGAAAGGTTAATCGAGGCAAAAGAGAAAGTACCGGAAGGCGTGGATATTTCGATGGGGCCTGTATCAACTGCCATGGGTGAAATCTATCAGTACACATTAGAAGGAAATGAACCTGATGATGAAACGGATAGGATTAGATATTTAACAGAATTGCGAACGATTCAGGATTGGGTTATAAGCCCTATTTTAAAAACAATTCCAGGGGTTAATGAAATTAATTCATTTGGAG
The DNA here is from genome assembly GCA_040756905.1 of Acidobacteriota bacterium. Lineage (NCBI taxonomy): Bacteria > Pseudomonadati > Acidobacteriota > Acidobacteriota bacterium. The sequence continues at coordinate 28,304 of JBFLYD010000043.1, read as the reverse complement.
GTTACATAAAACAATATCAGGTGTATGCAGATTCAGATAAATTGCTGAAATTCGATATTTCCCTTGATGATGTGGTTGAAGGATTGAAAAGAAATAATCGGAATGTAGGAGGGAATATTTTTCAGCGATACTCCCAACAATATTTAATCCGGGGCATAGGACTCTTACAATCAGTAAAAGATATAGAAAACATCGTTTTAAAATCCCGGGATGGAATTCCTGTATTTATGCGCGATGTGGCAGATGTGGAAATTGGGCAGGCGGTTCGCCAGGGTGCTTCTGTAAAAAATGGTGAAAAAGAAGTTGTGGGCGGAATAGTAATGATGCTTCGGGGAAGTAACAGTCGTGAAGTTGTTGAAATGGTTGAGAAAAAAGTGGAAGAAATAAATGAAAGCAACATTCTTCCTAAGGGATTGAAAATAAAGCCTTTTTACAAAAGATCATACATCGTAAAGAAGAGTATACACACTGTTACAAAAGCATTGCAAGAAGGCGCAATTTTTGTAATTTTTGTTCTTTATCTATTTTTAAGAAGTTTCCGTGGTGCCCTGATTGTTATTTTTGCATTTCCTCTATCTGCTCTATGTACATTTATCGTTATGAAACACACTGGACTTACAGCAAACCTCATGTCCCTTGGTGGTTTGGCAATTTCCATTGGGATGATAATAGATGCTACAATAATACAGGTTGAAAATGTTCAGAGACATCACTCAGAATCAGATGCATCGAAGCACAAATTATCAACTGTGCTTAGGGCAGTTTTAGAGGTGATGAAGCCAAGTATCTTTGGAGAATTGATTATCGCATTAACATTTATTCCAATAATGACACTTCAAGGAATAGAAGGGAAAATGTTCACTCCGCTGGCCTTCACAGTTACAATAGCTCTTCTTTCATCTCTTATCCTTTCAATTTTTGTTATCCCAGTATTTTGCTCTTTGATATTAAAATCAGGAGCTGAGAAAAAAATTTTTTTGATTCATTGGGCAAAAAAAATATATTTGCCTGTTTTACGCTGGGGATTAAACCATAAAGCTATTATTCTTATCTCGGCAGGTATACTCCTTCTTTTCACCTTATATTTAATCCCTCCATTGGGCACAGAATTTATTCCTATAATGGATGAAGGTGCATTTGATATGGATGTACAATTATTACCTGGAATTTCTCTACCAAAGTCATTGGAGATAAGCAAAGAAGTTGAAAGGACCCTTATGAAATTCCCTGAATTGGAAACTGTTGTTTCAAGAACAGGTCAAACTGGTATAGCTATAGAAGCAAGGGGAGTGGAAAGGACTGGTTTTGTGGGGACTCTCAGGCCCCGTTCTGAATGGAAGAACGCTAAAAAAAGAGAAGAATTAACTCAAAAGATGAGAGATGCGTTGTCAATACTTCCTGGGATAACTTTTTCATTCAGTCAACCAATTGCCTGCAGGATTGACGAAGTTGTTGCTGGAACTCGAGCACAGATAATCATAAAACTATTTGGAGAGGGTTTAGAGGTGTTAAAAAATAAGGCAGATGAAATCGGAAGAGTTTTATCAAAAATTAAAGGTGTAGAAGACCTCGTTGTCGAACGAGTTTCTGGGCAACCTTATCTCTCTGTAAGTGTAGATCGTCAAAAGATAGCACGGTACGGAGTAAACATCGATGATGTGCAAATGATTATCGAAACAGCAATAGGAGGAAAGCCTGCAACTCAGCTGTATGAAGGTGAAAAATACTTTGACGTTTTGATAAGATTTCCTGAAGAAAAAAGGAATTCAATATCCACAATCGGAAATATATTAGTAAATTCTCCCCATGGTTTTAAAATACCATTAAGCCAGCTTTCGGATATTTCATTTGTTGAAGGACCTGCCCAGATAAGCAGGGAAAATACCCAGAGGCGCATAGGAATAGAATGCAATATACATGGAAGGGATATTGGAGGTTTTGTCTCTGAAGCAAAACGTAAAATAAAAGAAAATGTAACGCTTCCTACTGGTTATTATATAACCTGGGGTGGACAGTTCGAAAGTCAGCAAAGGGCTATGAAAAGATTAATGGTTATTGTTCCAATAACCATAGGGCTTATCTTTTTTCTTTTGTTTGTGACTTTTAATTCAATAAAATTAGCAATCCTTGTTATTATGAACCTGCCTTTTGCTTTGATAGGAGGAGTTGTAGCATTGTTTATATCAGGCCTCTATCTTTCAGTACCTGCATCAGTTGGATTTATTGCATTATTCGGAGTAGCAGTTTTAAATGGTATTGTGTTGGTTTCTTACATTAACCAGCTTCGTCAAGAAGGAATGCCTTTAAGAGAATCTATCATAAAAGCTTGTGAGCATCGTCTCCGTCCAGTATTGATGACAGCTTCTATCACAATATTCAGTCTAATCCCGCTTCTTTTTGCCCAAGGACCTGGTTCTGAAGTGCAGCGTCCTCTGGCAGTAGTGGTTGTTGGAGGATTGATAACTTCTACCTTATTAACGCTTTTAGTCCTTCCCACATTGTATGGTTGGTTTGAGGCCAAAAAAGAAGAGATTGAAATATAAGGAGAAAAGAGATGAAAGAAATTAAGGCGATTATAAAGCCATTGATGCTTGAAAAAGTTATTAGGGCCCTGAGGTATATTGAGGAGCTTCCTGGTATTACTGTTTCTGAAGTAAAGGGCTTTGGAAAGAGTATGAAAGTTAACTATAAAGATAAATTCTCAGATGAAATTATAGAATATGATAAAAAGATAAAATTGGAAATCGTTGTACCTGATGAGCTTACAGAGGTCACTGTCAGGACTATTGAGGAGAATGCCAGAACTGGAAGTAAAGGAGATGGAAAGATATTTATATATGAGGTTCAAGATGTTATAAAAATTCGGACTGGAGAAAGAGGAAAAAGTGCAATTTAGGGAAAGAGCGCAAACTGAAAGCAAGAAAAAACTTAGCTATGCCCTTATAATAACGCTCTTTTTTATGGGAGTGGAAATTGTAGGAGGGATAATAACTAAAAGCCTCGCTCTCTTGGCTGATGCAGGGCATATGTTTACAGATGTTGGGGCATTAGGATTAAGCCTTTTTGCGTTCTGGCTATCTTCAAAACATCGAACTTTTAAAAAGACATTTGGATGGTATCGTTTTGAGATATTTGCAGCTTTTGTAAATGGTCTGACCCTGTGGATAATTGCAGGTGTAATTGTTTATGAGGCATATAAGCGCTTTCAATCACCGCCGGAAGTAAGAAGTGGAATGATGCTTATAGTGGCATCCATTGGATTACTTGCAAATCTTACAAGTGGGATGATTCTTTTTCGTTCAAGAGAGGAAAATTTAAATGTCAAAGGAGCATTTCTTCATGTCCTTGGCGATGCTTTAGGAAGTTTGGGTGTAATTATTGCCAGTCTTACGATTCGTTTTACGGGTTGGATGGTAGTGGATCCTTTAGTAAGTATTTTGATATGCATATTGATTCTTTGGAGCTCTTGGAAATTGATAAAAGAATCTTTTCATGTACTTATGGAAGGTTCTCCAACTTATTTGGATATCAATAAGGTAAGAGAAGCCCTGACTTTAATACATGGAGTTCAAAAAGTTCACGACCTTCATATCTGGAGCATTACTTCAGGATTTGTTTCTTTAACAGCTCATCTCGTAGTAAGAGAAAATACAGATACTCAAATGGTTTTGGATAAATCTAATAATATACTTTCTTCAAAGTTTGGAATCCATCATTCCACAATTCAAGTGGAGAGTATAAATGGTAATGAATGTAAGATTGAGCCTTGTGATTGAAAAAAATATAAGAAATTGAGATAAAGGAGATTCTTCTCACCAAATTTTTGATTTGAAAATTTGCCTTAATTTTACTGGAAGTATTGAAAGATATAGAATATTTTCTCATAATAAAAAAGGAGGTTGTCATGGATTTTGAAGATTTATGGGAAGATTTAGGGATAAGAATCGGTCCATTCGGGTTCGGTTTTCACGGGCAGGGAAGACCTGTAAGATATACAAGGACTGAGAAATTTCATGTATTGAAAATTAAGATAAACCCGGATGTTAAAAAAGAAGAAATCAAAGTAAGGCTTACAAAACCTGGAGTCTTAGAGATTGAATGGCCCAGAAAGGTGGAAGGCGAAGAGATTCCAGTGGAGTGAAAAAGAAGAAGCAAGTAAAGTTTTTTATTATAATGAGCGGCATAAATAAGTTGACATTTTCTTTGTAGGGCAACCCTTCAGAGCCTGCCCCGAACCTTGCCCTGAACTTTGTTTCATGGGTTGATTCGGGGGTTGCTTAATGCATGGTAAAGCCATGCCCTACATGTCAATTTATTTAATTCGTTTGTATTAGATGCTTGTCGATATATCGCTCAGTGAGAGGTTTCTCTCTTTAATTTAACCCGAATTACGCAAAGATATTATGTAAACCTTCGTTAATTCGTCATTCCCGCCCCCTGCTTTCGCAGGGGTAAACTTGCCCCCGTGAAAACGGGGGGCGGGGATCCAGAAATAAGGGATAATAAACGCTGGATTCCTGCTGGAGTTTACCCTCATGAAAATGGGGGCAGGAATGACATTGAAGGAAACCTTGCGTAATTCGGGTTTAATAAAATAAAAAGGTGATGAGGCTGGGTTGTGGAGAAAGCCGTTAAGATATTGTATTGAGTTTAATTTTTTTGATAATATGAATTTTCGTTGCGTAAAGTTTTTTAATTTTCAGGAAATGGAGGAAGCTAAATGACAGTAATACTTATTTTAGTAGTTCTTTTTATTGTCTGGGTAATACTTATGTATAACTCCCTTATCAGAATGAGAGTGCAGGTAAATAATGCATGGTCACAGATAGATGTTCAATTGAAAAGAAGACATGATTTAATTCCAAACTTAGTTAATGCTGTCAGAGGATACATGAAATATGAACAGGAGACTTTAAACAGAGTGATGGAGGCAAGAGCAAAAGCTGTTTCAGCAACCAGTGTAACAGCTAAAGCAGAAGCAGAAGGGGAGCTGAGCGGAGTTCTTTCAAGGCTGTTTGCCCTTTTTGAGAACTATCCTGATTTAAAAGCTAATCAGAATGTGCTTGCCCTTCAGGAAGAGCTTACCACAACTGAAAATCAGATATCTTTCACAAGACAGCACTACAATGATTCTGTTATGAGATACAACACAAAAACTCAGGTTTTCCCCAGTAATATAATTGCTTCTGTATTTGCCTTTAAGCTCTTTGAATTTTTCAAAGCTCCAGAAGAAGAAAAGGCAGTCCCAAAGGTTGATTTAAGTTTTTAACACTTAATGAAAATTGATTTCTTTGAACAGCAGAGAATAAACAACAGGAAAACTTTATTTTTAATTTTTATTTTCCTTGTAATCCTTGGGATTCTCGGATATCTAATCGACAGATTTTACCTGAATCTGGATTTTCCCTATGCAACAGCATTGGCTCTTGGATTTGGAAGCTTCCAGAGTTTTATTGCCTATTTTTTTGGAGATAAATTAGTACTTCTCTCGATGAAAGCAAGACCTGCAAATGAGAATGATTTAAAAGAAAAACAGGTGTTAAATATTGTGAGGGAGATGTCCCTTGCATCTGGAATGCCAGCCCCAAAAGTGTATATCATACCAGAAGCATCACCCAATGCATTTGCCACAGGAAGAGACCCAAGACATTCTTCAATTGGAGTCACTACCGGACTTATCGAAACAATGAGTCGAGAAGAAATCCAAGGTGTCATTGCCCATGAGATGGGACATGTCAGAAATAAAGATATATTAACCATGACTATTGTTTCTGCTCTTCTTGGAGCAGTTGTTTTGCTATCGGACTGGGCAAGAAGAATTTTGTTCTACTCAGGAGGAAAAACATCTACAAAAGGTAAAAGAGAAGGAAGAGGTGGAGGAATTCATCCCATAATTCTAATTGTATTTTTAGTTTTGGCAATTTTAGCTCCACTCATCGCAAGGTTGATGGCTCTGGCCATATCACGGGCTCGAGAATACATGGCTGATGCAGCTTCAGCAGAATTTACAAGAAATCCCTTTGCCCTTGCAAAAGCCCTGGAAAAAATTGCAAATCACTATGATAAAGTTGTGGATAGAGCCACACAGGGGACTGCCCATCTTTTCATATCTGACCCCATGAACAAAGCAGTAAATTCAAAAGAAGGATTTTTTGCTGAGATGTGGAGCACCCACCCTCCAATTCAGAAAAGGATAAAAATTTTAAGAGAGATGGCAGGTATTTATTATTGACTGGGATTTTTAATATAATTTTAGTCAAATTAAATAATGCCTTTTGTTATCTCTGATAAGAAGCTATAAGAAGAATCTCTTTCTTTTCAGCTTCCCTGACTGCACTGGGATGAACTGAATAAATCTTCTTTCAAGCTTATGTAAAGGGCTCTAATGTCAAATAAAGTTTGACTTTTTAAAGAATTTATAATATTTTTTGAAAGGAGGAAAAATATGTTTGGAAGAATAGGTTTGCCTGAAATTATATTAATACTGCTGATCGTTCTTCTTCTATTCGGTGCAAGGAAGCTTCCAGAGATTGGAAAGGGAATTGGAGAGGGAATTAAAAATTTCAAGAAGGCGATTTCTGGCTCGAGCTCGAAAGAAGAGAAAGAAGAGAATAAATCTCTTTCAAACTCTAACGAGCAGGAAAATAAGTAATTAAAAAAATTAGAATAAAATGGATCCTTTAGTATTAAAAAAATTGGCCGAAGAAAGAGAGGAAAGTGAAAAGCTAAATTTAAAATACCTTAATGAAATTGAGAGTTTAATAAATGCAGAAGAGTTAAAAAATTTAAAATATGAAATTCAAAAGACATTGACAAAAATCAATCAAACAATTAAAAAACCAGCAAAGGTCTCAGATAAAATAAAAAAATTTTTTTTTTAATAAAAAAGAAAAGAACCAATTATTTTACAATTATTTAACAAATCTTAAAGAAATTCTATTTTTTTACGAGAAAATAACAAATTTATGCATTATTTATTTTAAATCCATCATTCCGATGATAGATGCAAAAGAAAGAGAATGGGATGCCCTTGGTTCAAACCATGTAGGAATTTTATTCGATAGTCTTAACTGGAAGATTGACAGGATTGGTTTTCAGCAGGAAGATCTAAGGGCACTTCTTAAAGCTCACACAAAAATTAAAAATGAACTCGATGAGATTGTAATGGATTTAAAAATGTACAGGAAAATCGATGTGAAAAAAACAAAAGATTTATCATCAGCTCTTGAATCTCTTAGTTATCATAGATTTGAAACTCATTTCAGGGGATGGCAGGAAGAAGTAAAGAAAAGGCAGGAAATTTATTTAAAATATTTTAAAGGAAAGAAAAATGTTCTTGACCTTGGATGTGGGAGAGGTGAGTTTCTTGAAATCCTAAAAGAAAATGGAATTGAATCTTATGGAATTGATTTAAATGATGAAATGGTTCAGGTCTGTAAAGAAAAAGGCATTAAATGCGTAAAAGCAGATATTCTTGAGCATCTTCTTTCAATCGATGATGAGTCTTTAGGTGGAATTTTTTCATCTCAGGTTATTGAGCATTTAGAACCAAATTATCTACAGAAACTAATTGGAACAGCTTTTGTAAAATTGAAAAGCGATTCCTATCTAATTCTTGAGACAATAAATCCCAAATCCCTTTTTGCTCTATCTGAAATATTTTCAAGAGATTTTACCCATCGAAAGCCAGTCCATCCAGAAACTTTAAAATTTCTTCTCGAATCCGCTGGTTTTGGAGATATTGAGATAATTTATCTTTCTGAGGTTGGAGAGAAGCAACGTCTTAAAGAAATCCCGGAAGATGATGAGAGATTTCGAATAATTTCAGATAATTTCAGGAAAATAAATAATATTCTCTTTGGTTTCGTTGACTATGCGATTGTAGGATTAAAAAAATGAGTTATTTTTTAGGATATGACGTTGGAGGGACAAAAATAAAGTGTGGTGTAGTTGATGAGGAAGGAGAAATTGAAAGCGAAATTTCAATCGATACTCCGAAGAATCTTCAGGAATTTTTAAATTCAATTGGAAATGTTTTTAAAGATTTTAAAGAGAAATATGATATCGAAGCTGCAGGGCTTGGAATAGCAGGGTTTCATAATTTACAAAAGGGAATTATATACAACTCCCCAAACATTGATTATTTTAGAGAGGTTAAGATAAAGCTTTTCCTTAATCGTTATTTTACTGTGCCGTTTTTTATAAACAATGATGCAAATTTAGCTGCTTGGGGAGAATATAAAAAAGGCTCTGGAAAGAATTCCCATTCTATGGTGTTTATCACCCTGGGGACAGGTGTTGGTTCTGGAATTATACTAAATGGAAAGCTATGGGTTGGTGCAAATGGATTTGGTGGAGAATTTGGCCATTCGGTGGTGAATCCAGAAGGTGATGACTGTAAATGTGGTGGCAAAGGGTGTGTTGAGACAGAGGTCGCTGCAGCGAAAATTCTCAAAAATTATCTTGCAATGAAAAAAAAGGAAGAGATTTTAGACACAAAAGAGATATATTTAAGGGCAGAAAAAGGGGATAAAGAGGCTATCGAGGCTTTTAGAAAAGCAGGGTATTATTTAGGGATAGGCCTTTCATCTCTGATTAATATATTAAATCCCCAGAGAATAGTTATTGGTGGCGGAATTATAGGTGCAGGTGATTTCATTATGAAACCTGCTGTAGAAGAAATAAAGCGAAGGTGTCATGAATGGATATATAAAAACACTGAGATATCCATTGCTTCTTTAGGTAACAGAGCAGGAATGATTGGAGCTGCTCTCTGGGCAAGGGAAAATTTATGAACAAATTCATAAGGAATTTTTCTGTCATTGCTCATATTGACCATGGGAAATCCACGTTTGCCGATAGATTACTCGAGAAAACAGGAGCAATCTCACCAAGAGAGATGGAAGAGCAGGTTCTTGACTCGATGGAGCTGGAAAGAGAAAGGGGAATCACAATTAAAGCTCATACTGTAACTTTGAAATACAGAGCAAGGGATGGAAATGATTATGTATTTAATCTTATTGATACACCAGGTCATGTTGACTTTACATATGAAGTTTCAAGAAGTTTAGCAGCATGCGAAGGCGCTCTTCTTATAATAGATGCCACCCAAGGAGTTGAAGCCCAGACTCTTGCCAACACATACCTTGCAATTGAAAATGACCTTGTTTTGATTCCTCTGATTAATAAAATCGACTTACAAAACGCTGATATACCTCGAACCCTCGAGCAGATGGAACATGTAATAGGGATTAATCAGAGCGAGGCATACCTGATAAGTGCGAAAGAAGGTACAGGAATAGATGAGGTTATAGAAGCAATCGTAGAAAAAATCCCTCCTCCAAAAGGCTCTGAAGAGAATCCTTTAAAAGCCCTTGTATTTGATTCATGGTTTGACCCATACAGAGGGGTAATTGTTTTAGTAAGAATTTTTGATGGCACATTAAAAATAAAGAGGAAAATCAGGTTTTTCAATACAGGAGCCCTGTATGAAGTTGAAGAAGTTGGAAAGCTAACTCCAAAACCTGTAAAATTTGAATTTCTTTCAGCAGGAGAGGTAGGTTATTTAATCGCAAACATCAAGAAAATTTCAGACGTGAGAATCGGTGATACTATTACAGATGATTCCAACCCTGCTTCAGCACCGCTTCCCGGGTTTAAAGAGGCAAAGCCAATGGTTTTCGCCGGGTTGTTTCCTGCAGCAGATACAAATTATGAAGAATTAAAGGATGCTCTTGAGAAATTGAAACTTAATGATTCATCGTTTGTTTATGAACCTGAAAATTCCCCTGCATTGGGCTATGGGTTCAGATGTGGATTCCTTGGGCTTTTACATCAGGAGATAGTTCAAGAAAGGCTCGAAAGAGAGTTTGGATTAAATTTAATAACCACATCTCCGTCTGTGAGATATAAAGTTGCAAAAAGAGACGGAAAATTTTTTGATGTGGAAAATCCTTCAAAGCTACCACCAGCTTCGAATATATTAAGAATTGAAGAACCAATCATTGAGATTTTAATATTGACGCCTGAAGATTATCTCGGGGCGATATTGAAATTATTAGAGAATAGACGGGGGGTTCAGAAAAAACTCGATTATGTTTCAGCTAATAAAATTTTATTAGTATACGATATCCCTCTTAACGAAATAGTTCTTGATTTTTATGGTAAGCTGAAATCTGTTTCCAGTGGTTATGCATCTTTGGATTATACATTCTCAAGGTATCAGGAAGGAGACCTTGTAAGGCTTGATATTTTGTTAAATGGAGAACCAATTGATGCCCTTTCTTCAATCGTGCATAAAGAGAAAGCATACGAAAGGGGAAGAGCTCTTATAACAAAAATGAGAGAGCTGATACCAAGACAGCTTTTCGAGGTGGTGATTCAAGCTGCCATAGGAGGGAGAATAATAGCAAGAGAATCTGTAAAGCCTATGAGAAAGAATGTTTTAGCGAAATGTTATGGAGGTGACGTTACAAGAAAGAAGAAGTTACTTGAAAAGCAGAAAGCTGGCAAGAAGAGGATGAAAAAGATTGGAAGAATTGAAGTTCCTCAGGAAGCCTTCCTCGCCCTGTTAAAGTTAGATTGATTGAAAATTAAAGCCTGCCCTGTACTTGGTTTGTATTAATACGAACCTTTGACAAAGTAACTCCTTCTGATATATTATAAACCATTATTTTGGAGTCCAACCGTTCGGAAAGTAGCAAAAGAAAAAATGCATAAAATCATGGAAATGGTAAAGCCAAAGGTAATTCCACCCTTAGATGAGAACTTCTGTCCTGCTGTTTTATGGAATCATGCCTTTCTTGATGCAATCCATTCATCGGGAAAAGGTATTCCTCTTTTAATCGGTTTAGAGAGAGGGGATGGTTCCATATCGGTTTTTGAAACGGAGGTCTTTCCTTCTGGACATGGGCTGGCTTCTTTAAATCTCTTTTATATAGAAAGGCTTGTTAAGATGCTCCTATGGCAAAAGGGTGGGTATAAGATTATCATTGGGGGTCCTGAAGAAATCGGAGAACATATAAAGAAGGTTTATTCTCCATCGGGAGAAAGAGTGTTTGATTTAAATTTAATGTCCACTGTTTATAAAAAAGATTTTTCTGTAGAGGTTACAGATCCTGAGAAGGTCCCTTCCCCTTCAGAGCCTTCCCTTCCCTTAGGGAGGCATTTAGATGGATGTCGTATTGGATTTGACCTTGGCGCTAGCGATAGAAAAGTAACCTCAGTGGTAGAGGGAGAACCAGTCTTCAGTGAAGAGGTGGCATGGGATCCCCAGAATAAAAAAGACCCGCGCTATCATTATCATGAGATTATGTCTGCCTTACATCGCGCAGCTGCTCATTTGCCTTCTGTGGATGCTATCGGCTGCAGTGCAGCAGGGATCTATATAAATAACCGTGTAATGGTTGCCTCTCTTTTCAGGGGAGTTCCCTCTAACCTTTTCCAAAAAAAAGTGAGAAACCTCTTTCTTGATGTTCAGAAATGGTGGAAAGTTCCCCTTGAGGTTGTAAATGATGGAGAAGTTGCTGCACTGGCGGGCTCGATGACTTTAAATGTGAATAGAGTACTTGGTATTGCCATGGGTTCAAGTCAAGCAGGAGGATATGTCAATGAGAATGGAAACATCACTGGATGGCTTAACGAGTTAGCCTTTGCTCCAGTGGACTTCAACCCTAAAGCTCCTTGGGATGAATGGTCAGGTGACTATGGCTGTGGGGTAAATTATTTCTCACAACAGGCAGTCTTCAGGCTGGCAGAAGTAGTAGGTATAATCCTTGATAAAAGTCAATCCCCTGTGGAAAGACTGAGAGCTGTCCAGGAGCTATTGAAAGAAAAGGATACAAGGGCAATAAAGATATTTGAAACCATAGGTTGCTACTTAGGTTATGGCATCGCCCATTATGCTGATTTCTATGATTTTTCCCATATCCTCATTCTCGGGCGAGTTGCTTCTGAAGAGGGTGGATACATAATAGTGGAAAAGGCAAAGGAAGTTTTGAAGAAGGAATTTCCAGAGCTTGAGAGCCGTATCGAGATACACCTTCCCGATGAGTGGAGCCGTCGTGTTGGTCAGGCTTTAGCAGCAGCAAGCCTGGCTGTTATTGAGAGTAAATAGGAGCAAAAAATGGAACCTAAGCTGAGACATTCTGGAGCGGAAATATTCATCCCCGATAGAAAGCCCGTAGATAAAGGAATGACGAGAACCACCCATTTAGCTATCGCAGCCCATCCAGACGATATGGAGATATTAGCTTATGATGGCATATTAAAATGCTTTGAAAGTGATAAAGAATGGTTCTTTGGCATAATTGTTACGGATGGAGGAGGAAGCCCAAGGGGTGGCCCTTATACAAACTATTCTGATGAGGAAATGAAAAAGGTAAGAAGGAAGGAACAGAAAAAAGCTGCTGTTATTGGTGAATATGCTGGGGTTGCCTTTCTCAACTACCCGAGCTCAGAAGTGAGGGATCCAAAAAATCCAAATCCGAAAGAGGACATAAAGGAGCTTCTCACATTGGCAAAGCCCTCTGTAATCTATACCCATAACCTTGCAGACAAGCACAATACCCATGTGGCAGTGGCATTGAGGACAATAGAAGGATTAAGAGAGTTACCCGAGGAGCTAAAACCATCCCATTTATATGGTTGTGAGGTATGGGGTGGCCTGGATTGGCTTGTAGACGAGGATAAGGTTGTTTTCGATGTATCCGCCCATGAAAATCTTGCATCTTCCCTCTTGGGTGTTTATGATTCCCAGATTTGGGGTGGAAAAAAATATGACCTTGCAACCCTCGGTAGAAGAAGGGCAAATGCCACCTATTATGCCTCCCATGCAGTGGATGTAGCTGCTTCCATGAGCTTTAACATGGATTTAACACCATTGATCAAAGACCCTACACTGGATATTAGAGAATTTATCTTGATTCATATAAACCGATTTGCAGAAGATGTTAAGACAAGAATAGAAGAACTCCTTTGAACTCAGTAGAATTATCCGTTAAAGGATTAATACAAACGCAATAGATAAATTGACATGTAGGGCAAGGGGAGATTTTCAGGTGAAAAGAGGTTAACGAAAGATTTGAAAAATTCATTATAAAAAGTATAATTACTTTTTGTCATGAATTTAGAAACAATTAAAAAAGTTTTAGGATTCGCAGTAGAAACAATAGAATTTTTTATCCCTGAAAAAAAATATTTAATCTTCCCCTTGTTAATTTCAATAATAGAAGATGCGATAAAAAAAAGAGAAAGAAGCGGGGAAATTGCTTTTTCTCTTCCAGTTTTTATAAATCCTGACATTGTAGAAACAAAACCTGATAAATTTATAATGAATTTTTTTACTTCTAATGCAGAACTTAAAAATTATTATGAACCATATGTAAAAAATAAAGATATTAGCTTTTTGAGACAAAGGTTTAACACTCTTTATCCCATCCTCGGCTTGAATGACCCGTTTCTCAGAGCTCTTTTCAAAAAAGAAATTGAAAAAAATGAGTTTGAGAAAATTTTTGAATGTTATGAAGAGAGACTTAAAAAAGCAAAAGAGGACACAGAACCCTTGAGAATGGATAAGGATTTTAGAGTTATGATAAATAAGATTTTAAAAGAGATTTTTAACCTCGGTTTAAGCTCTCTCGATAAAAAAGAGATAAGAAAAATTTTGCTTGAAGAGATAAAAAAGAAATTACATGAATAAGATTAAAAATACAATCCAATTAATTTTTACCCTTCATATTTTTCTTTATTTTTTCAGCTGTTCATCCTATCTTAAAGATGCAAAGATTTACTATATTCAGGCGAACCATTTTGATGAAAACTTTAACACTGAGCAGGCTCTGAAGTATCATAAGAAAGCCCTCGAAAAATTAGAAAAAGAAATAAGAAAAAATCCATCATCCCAGGCTTTTGTTTTAAAGGGATTGATTGAGTTAAATCTTGAAAAATGGGAAGATGCAAAAGGTAGCTTTCTTATCGCAAAAGATTTTGGTTTTGAAGAAGGGGGAAAATGGGCTAAAGAGGTTTCCCTTGCAGGAGTTGGAATTACTCTTGAGAAAATGGGAATTCAAGATGCAACAATCTCTATATGGGCAAACCTTTATCGAAAATCAAAGATTGGGAAGATAAAAGAGTTAGCATCTCAGAAAATGGTTGATATGGAGTTATCTTTGATTTTAGAAATAGATGAAAAGGAAAGGCAAAAGAATCTCAATGAATTGTTAAAAAATGTTAAATCTCTTATAATTGAAGATCCTTCAAATTCTTATTTTCACTATTTGCTCTCCCAGATTTCCTCTCATTTAGATGACTGGAAAACATCCTATGAAGAAGCAATAATGGCAAAGGAATTAGGATTAAGGACAGAAAAGATAAGAAGAGATAATGACCTCCAGATAATATTTTCTTATAAGAATTTAATTAAATCTTCTGAAGGTAATGAGAAAGAAAAGCTGAATAGAGTTTATATGCAATGGATAAAAAGATGGAAATGGAAAGATGGAGAAACTCCTGATTGGAAGGAAAGATAGGGATGTGGCCAGCATTTGAGTGGCTTGGAGATTCCATTAAGATTATTGACCAGAGGTATCTGCCCGAGAAAGAAGAATATATAATCTTGAAAACCCATGAAGAAGTTGCAAAAGCAATAGAAAATATGGCGATAAGAGGAGCACCTGCCATAGGAGTTGTTGCTTCATATGGAATTGCCCTTGGAATGTTAAATCTTTCACTTAATGATAAATTGGATGATAAATTTTATGAAATATGCAAAAGATTAGAGTCCACAAGACCGACGGCAAGGAATCTTTTTTGGGCGATTGAAAGACTCAAGAAAAAATTTGAAGAGAGCAGAAAAGTTCCCCTCGATGAATTAAAAAAGATTCTCATCAAAGAGGCCTGTAAAATTGAAAAAGAGGACGTAGAGTTAAACAGAAAAATCTCAGCATATGGGAGCAGTTTGATTGAAGATGGGGATAGAATATTAACTCATTGTAACGCAGGTGCACTGGCCACATCAGGAATTGGTACTGCTCTTGGAATTATTAAAAAAGCTTTTCAGGATGGGAAAGAAATATCTGTTTTTATTGACGAGACCAGGCCATTCCTTCAGGGAGCAAGACTTTCGACTTGGGAATTACTAAAGGAGAAGATTCCTGTTACTCTGATTACAGATAATATGGCTGGGTGGCTAATGAATAAGGGAGAGATTGATTTGGTTATAGTAGGAGCAGATCGAATCGCTTCGAATGGAGATATTGCTAATAAGATCGGGACATACTCATTATCTATTCTTGCAAAGGAGAATAAAATTCCTTTTTATGTGGCAGCTCCCCATTCAACAATAGATTTATCAATAAGGAATGGAAAACAGATTCCAATCGAAGAAAGGTCTCCAGATGAGGTGCTTTCGATATTGAAAGGGGTAGAATCCTTCACTGAGTTAAAAATAAGGAACCCTGCTTTTGATGTTACTCCAAATAAATACATAACAGCCATCATAACTGACAAGGGCATAATAAGAGCTCCCTACAAGAATAATTTAAGAAAGATATCCCCCCTCTTCCCATAGGGTAGAGGGGAAGGGTAAGGGGGCAGAGTCGTATAGGAATTAAATGCGGTTATAATAATGGATTATTATATTAGGAAATTTAAAAAAATTGAATGAGGCAAGGATGTATGTCCTTGGAATAGAGACTTCCTGTGATGAGACTTCAGTTGCAGTTCTAAACGATAAGAGAGATATCCTTTCTAATGTGATTTTATCTCAGGATGAGATTCATTCTCCATGGGGAGGAGTTGTTCCTGAATTAGCCTCAAGGGAACATCTTCAGAATATTGATTTTATCCTTGAGGAATCCTTGAGAATTGCAGGGTTAAAAATAGAGGAAATAGATTTATTCTGTGTTACTCAGGGGCCAGGACTTATTGGTTCCCTTTTAGTGGGCTTAACCTTTGCAAAAGCCTTATCCCTATATTTTGAAAAACCTCTTGTGGGCGTGAATCATCTTCATTCCCATCTTGAAGCTGCCTTTATCGAAAATGATGTTGAATTCCCTGTTCTCGGGCTCGTTGTTTCTGGAGGTCATACGAGTATTTTTTATTTAAAAAGAGAGCTTGATTTTAATCTGGTGTCAAAGACAAGAGATGATGCGGCTGGAGAAACCATGGACAAAATAGCAAAATTTCTGAACCTTGGATATCCGGGTGGCCCTATAATCGATAGAATGGCAGAAGGAGGAGATTATGAGAGATACAAATTCGCAATTCCAAAAATCAAGGAAAAAACGCTTGATTTCAGTTTTAGCGGGTTGAAAACAGCTGCGCTCCATATAATAAAAAAAGAGAAAATTGATAAGAATAGTAATAATCTGAAGGATTTCCTGGCGAGTTTTCAATACGCAATAATCAATTATCTTATTCATAACGTTGAAAGAGCAATCGATATGGATGATACAAGCTCTATTATCGTAGCAGGGGGGGTTGCAAGAAACAGAGAACTCAGAAAAAGGATGGCTGATTTTTCTAAATCCAGGGGAATAAATGTTTTTATTCCTTCACCAAAGCTTTGCACAGATAACGCTGCTATGGTTGCCTCCCTTGGGTATAAGTTATTCTTGAAAGGAAAAACTATCTCGTATGATGCGAGCGCTTTCTCCCGTTATTATATTAATAATAATGAAAATATCTCTCTTCCCCAATTAATTAAAAAATATAAATAATTGTATTGAACGCATAGAGACATCTGAAAAAGTCTTGTTTTAGTGTCATTCCCGCGAAAGCGGGAATCCAGAAGTCTTTGATTAAAAAACACTGGATTCCCCGATGAAGTCGGGGAATGACGGATCTGGAAGTTTTTCAGGGCTCTCACATAAATTAATTGGCATTTTCTTCGGAGGGCAATCCTTTAGAGCCTGCCCCGTACCTTGCCCTGAACTTGTTTCATGGGTTGTTTCATGGGTTGTTTCATGGGTTGATTCGGGGTCGCTTTTCGCAAGGCTAAAGCCTTGCCCTACAACAAATGTATGAGATGAAGATGTAAATCTAATTCACATAATAAATGTAGGGCAAAGCTTTAGCTTTGCATTATTGAATGAAATTACGCAAGGCTAAAGCCTTGCCCTACTACTAATTTGCATAAATTAGCGTTTTATATTTGTCATTCCTGCCCCCATTTTTATGAGGGTAAACTCCAGCAGTAATCCAGTAAAATCAATAGATTCCCGCTTAAGGCCTGGGGGAATGATGGAACCATAACTTATGCAACTTAGTACTACATCTATTTATTTTTAGCGTTCCCTATAACTTATTTTTTCAAAAACTTATCAAAAAAGTCAGCTGCTGCTTTATAAGCCTGGACCCAGTTTTTGTGGCAGAGAAAACTGTGAACCTCATCCGGAAAGATTAACTGTTCCACATGAGCTTTTCCTTCTGCTCTCAGACGCTGTATTAAGTCTGTAGTTTGAACAAAATCCACGTTGCGGTCATCATCGCCGTGGATAAAAAGAACAGGAGAATACCAGAAACTTACATCAGCAACTGGAGATGAATCCCATGCCAATCGCATCAATTCCTCGCCATGAATTCCCCATCCTCCTCCGTCTCTCTGTCTCGCCCGTAAAGACCAATCATGGACTCCATGCAAATCGACCCCTGCTGCAAAAAGTTCAGAATCACGAGCAAGGCCCAGAGCAGTTAGATATCCTCCGTATGAACCTCCCCATAATCCAATCTTGTTTGGGTTAACTTCAGGTCTTTCCTGAAGATACTTTGCAGCAGCAATGATATCCTGATATTCAGAAGCACCTCTTGGACCCTGGTCGGGAGCTGTTCTAAAAGCACGACCATAGCCAATTCCAGAACGGAAGTTGACGGAAAGGACAACATAACCCTGGCTTGCAAGATATTGATTTAATGCATAAGCATTATGGTAATAACCACGGGGATGCCATCCAAGCAGCATCTGTCTGATAGGTCCTCCGTGCATAAAAATTACTGCGGGTCTTTTATCTCCAGCTTTAGTCTTTTCGGGTAAGAATAGCTGGGAGTTAATTTGTACTCCATCCGGAGATTTGAAAATGACCTGCTGGGGCTCGATTAACTTCTTTTGAGGAAAATCTCCAGGAATAGTTTCAGGACATATTAATCGGATTGAATTTCCTTTTTCTTCAAGAGTAGCTGGTGAGGCGGGTTGTTGAGCTGTTGATGCTAAAAATACTATTCTTTTTTTGGGGGTAATTACAGGACTCCACTCAATCCCTTTTCCTTTTGTTATCTGTTTTAAACCTTTTCCGCCGATATCTACCTGCCATAGATGTCTTCTGTCTATGTCGCCCTGGTTTGAGTTAAAGATAAGAATTTTTCTGTCAGGAGAAAGAAACGAATCTTCCACTTCAAATTCACCAGGGGTCAGGCAGATTTCCTTTCCTCTATTAGCAGGAACTGAGTAAAGATGCATCCAGCTCTCATGCTCTGAATAAAAAACTAAATAATCGCCATAAGCCCATCTTAGAGGTTCGGAAGGGTAGTATTGAGCAAACCCTCCTGTGGGATTTGGGGATGCCCACACCTGTTTTGTTTGTCCAGTTGATACCTCAGCTACATAAAGATAAAAAGGCAATTCTAAATCTCGAGTAGTAGGTGGGTCAGCCATGGCTCCTGGAATCCGAATAAAAGCGATTCTTTTGCTGTCTGGAGACCATACCGGTTCGTTATCCCTATCAACCGTGGGAGCAATCCAGGTAATTTCTTTTTTTTCCATATCGAAAATTCCTATAAAGCTATGGTCTTCTCGTGAACTAACGAATGCTAATTTCGAGCCATCAGGTGACCAGACTGGAGAGGTATTCCTTCCTCTTGCTTCAAAAAGAAGTTGAGCCTTCTCACTTCCATCTAGAGGTGCTTTAAAAATTTTTCCCTGTCTTTCAAAAACAACTAAATCTCCTCGAGGAGATATCTGGGGATTTGTTCCCTGGCCAATCTGCCATGTCTTGCCATCTTCTACTTTTAAAGCCAGAATAACCTGTTGAGCTCCTTTAGGGTCACTGGTTGGGTTTGGTATTTCGCCCTGACGGTTGGGGGAGCCGCCTCGCACATAAACAATTATCGAAGCATCGGGGCTGAAAGTTAATCCACTTATTTCCTGGCCATCATCTTCATTGTAATCTGTTATCTGTCTAACTTTATAATCAGGCCCATCAGCAACCCATATATTTCTTTTACCCTGATCGTTGAATACCCAAGCCACTCTATCCATTTTTTCAGATGCAACTAAATTTGAAGGAAATGGAGCACTCATTATCATTTCAATTGTAAAAGATTGTTTTTGAGTTTCAGATAATGAGATTGATGTAAAAAGTGATACAAAAACTAAAACTAAAAATAAAACTTTAAAAATTGAAATTAATTTTTTTCTCATTTCTTCATGCCTCCTCTTTTTATTTACACTAAAATTTTTAACATCTTATAAAAATATTTTCCACAAATTTTTATATAAAGGTATATAAAAGGGTCAGGTTCTTTTATTCCTGAGGAGGATTTATAACATTTTTCGGTTACATTTTAGATGATTTAAAACATGTAATTGACTCAAGTCAATCCTTGTGCTATTTTGGTAAAGACGGGGCGTAGCTCAGCCTGGATCAGAGCACATGGTTTGGGACCATGGGGTCGGAGGTTCGAATCCTCTCGCCCCGATTGCGCCTATAGCTCAGTAGGATAGAGCAGCTGCCTTCTAAGCAGCGGGTCGGGGGTTCGAGTCCCTCTAGGCGCGCCATTTTTTATTGATTTTGCAATCTTCTTATTTTATTGTATAAATTTCTTAATTATAAATAAGGAGGTTACTTAAATTCCAAAGCCAAAATTAAAATCTGGAAGAATAAGCGAAAGAAGACAAAACTCTCGGAGAGAGTTTTTAAGGGGAATTTTCTCGATAAGCTTGCCTGCTTTACTGAGAATAATGAGTAAAAGTCCTCTATATTCTCTTCAGAGAATTTCAGAGCAATCGATTGTCGATGAAGAATACTACTGGGATCTTGTAAGAGAGCACTTCATTCTTTCAAAAAAAGGAATTTATTTAAACAATGGAAGTCTTGGAATTTCACCAAGAATTGTTGTCGAAGCTGTGATAAGAGATATAGTTCAAAATGAAATATATTTTACAGAGACGAAAGAGGATTATTCAAACCTCAAAGAAATCGGAGCAGAGTTTCTTGGAGCAGACCCTGAAGAAATTGTAATTACAAGGAATACCACTGAAGGAATGAACATGGTAGCCCAGGGTCTTGTTCTTAAAAAAGGGGATGAAATACTTACATCCGACCATGAACATGTGGGAGGTAAAGCATGCTGGGAAGTGAGAGAAGCAAGGGATGGGATAAGAATAAAAAGAGTCCACCTTCCCTTTCAACCTGCAGATGAAAATGAGATTTTAAACATCATAAATGATGGAATCGCAAAGAAAACGAAAGTGATAAGTATATCTCATATCCTTTTCACAAATGGCGCAGTTATGCCTGTAAAAGAGATATGCAAGTTAGCAAGGGATAAAAAAATTCTATCTGTAATCGATGGAGCTCATCCACCTGGAATGATTAAAATAAATCTTAAAGAGATCGGCTGTGACTTTTATGCATCTTCGTTCCATAAATGGCTTTTAGCACCTAAAGGAACAGGACTTCTTTACATAAGAAAAGAAATCAATCACCTTCTCTATCCTGTAATCGCAAGCGGAGGATGGAATGATTTAAAACTTTTATCTGATAGATTCACTGTCGGAACGATCAATGAATCATTGCTGGTTGGATTAAAAAAAGCTTTTGAATTTCAGAACACAATTGGAAAAGAAAGAATTGAACTGAGAATTAAACAATTAAATCGATATCTGAGGGGGAAACTTTTTGAAATTCCAGGCTTGAAAATTCATTCACCGATGAACAATTCTCTTTCAGCAGGCATTGTATCATTTAAGATTGATGGAATACCTGCAGCAGAGATAGCAAAAAAATTATGGAAAAATCAGAAGATTGTAGTTAGAATTGTCTCCGAATATGATTATGATTTGACAAGAGTGTCAACCCACATCTATAACTCTTTCTCTGATATCGATAGGTTCATCGAATCTCTCAAACTTATTGTTGAGAGAAAGATTTAATCACAAATTGGAAAAATTGACCTGGGATAAATTAAATAGACTATTGAATCTATCACCTCTTATTCTTTTAACTCTGATTCCATTTATGAGGTTTAAACTTTATGTTCACAGGACTGATTTCATAACAAGAGCATTTTTTTTACTTTTCATAGTTTTGTTTTTGATTGTCTATCTCAATTTAGAACCTATAAAAAATGTTTTTAGAAAAAGAATAATGAATTTATTGGAAAATATTTCAAGAATTAATATAAAAAATCTCATTTTCCTACTTTTTTTTATTTCTTTAGCAATCTATACAATTTTCCTGTTTGCATTTCTCTCTAAGAATATCTCATTCTCGGGAGATGAACCTCACTATCTTCTTATCTCCCACAGCATATTAAAGGATGGAGACATAAATTTAAGGAATAATTATATAAGAGAGGATTACAAGACATTTTTTCCATATAGACTGAGACCCCACGCAACCTGGGGGATAAAAGGCCCATCGGAATGGTATTCGATCCATCTTCCGGGTCTTTCATACCTTGTTCTCCCGGCTTACTGGATTTCCACCCAGATTCATGGCTGGGCAGATTTTATAGTCAGATTTTTCATGATTCTATTGAGCGCATTTTTAGGAATTCAGATATTTTTATTTGCAAAGGATGAATTTAAAAATTTGAAAATAGCTCTTTCAATCTGGGCCATTTATTCTTTTTCCGTTCCAATTCTATTTTATTCTTTTCATGTCTACCCTGAAATTCCAATGATTTCATTTTCTGTTTATGTATTGAGGATTGTTCGCTTTAATAAATTGAATTTATTCAATTCATTCTTCTGTGGCGTGCTTCTCTCGACTTTTCCATGGTTTGGGGTAAAATACAATATAATTCTTATCTCAATTTTTTTATTTTTAATTTATTCTGCGATAAAGAATAAAATTTATTTTATTAGAATAATCCCAATTATCTTAATTCCTTTGATTTCGTATTTGTTTTTCCTTAATTTTATGTATTCTAAGTATGGGACCATTTCTACTTTTGCTGTTTATGAGGGAACATTAACACCTGAAAAGATGAAGTATTTAAAAGATCTTATAATGAGAAAAATATCTTTAAAATTGAGGATAGATTCCTTTCTGGATTATTTTTTTGACCAGAGGGATGGACTTCTTCCATATTCTCCTTTTTATTTTTTCTCATTCCTTGGATTAGTGGAAATTCTCAGAAAATCAAAGATTGAGTTTTTTCTATGGTCGATCCTCTCATTTTCATTCCTCTTTAACTACGCATTTTTAACACATAGGGGAGGATGGTGCCCGCCCGCAAGACCTTTCACAGCAGTTTCCTTTGCGTTTATAATTTTTCTTGGCTTTTTTCTCAAAGAGAATAAATCTAAATTTTTTATGACAATTTTTTTCCTTTCTCTGTGTCTTTCAATTTTGATTTCAGTATTTCTGACCCTTGATCCCCTTGCTCTTTATCAGCCAACAACCCATGATGTAAAAATAAGAGCAGGGGCTCTTTTTTACGATTTGAGCAATCTATACATCTCGTTACCAAAGTTTCTTCCCTCTTTTATTAAAATAGATAACTGGGGATACATTCCAAATTATTTCTGGGTATTTCTAACAGTTGCTTTAATTTTTATTTACATTTTTAAAATCAGAAAGCCTGAATTTCTAAAAAAAATCAACATAAATAAAATCCTCACTCTCATTTTTACTTTACTCTTAGTCTTTATATTTGTTGTTTTTCCAAGAATAAGAATTACAGGCTCAAAGAGAGCAATTTATCTGGATAGAACAAAGGTCTCATTCCATTCAATCGATGAAACTACTTTAATGGAAGATTTTGGAAAATTCTCCCTTTTCAATAAAGGAAAATTCGATTTTGTTTTTACATCTTTTAAAAAAATAAATAGGATAAAATTTCTAATAAATAGAAAGAAAATCAAAGCCAAAGCTTCCCTCTTTTCCGGAGATGTTTTAATCTATAAAGGTCTAACAGAAAAAGAATTTGAAAAATCTATCGAAAACCCCCCTTTTTTCCCTTATAAAGATCGCTATCTTTATTTTATTCGATTAAAAATTTACGATGAAACTGAAATTAGCGAAGAGCCCCCTTTTGTTTTGTCTATAATCCCCTCTTCAAAGTAAAAATGCAAAAAAATGGGGTCAGGTCTTGTTTTTTGCATTTTTGCGTGTGAAAAAGTAGCCTGTCCCCTTTTTGCTTTTTGCGAATTATAACTAATGCAAACGTATTCAATTTTAATACATTTCTACCCCCTCACCCTTCCCTCTCCCCTAAGGGGAGAAGATTAAAGCTTGCCCCGAACCTTGCCCTGAACTTGTTTCATGGGTTGATACGGGGGTGAGGGATAAAAATAGTGTGCTGTCCCATAAATATCTTTACAGACAAAGAATTTCTCCTTAAGCGCACTGAAGGGGTATGGGGAAGGAACTTCCACAGCCTGGGGAGCAAAGCGTCTAAGGAGATCTTTCTCCCATAGGGAAAGTGTCGTGTCACAAAGGAATAACAAAAGATATTTAAGTGACACGACAATAGAATGGAACAAATATTTGTGCTTTTCTATTAATTTTTAAAGGTTCTGTTTGATAATCTAAATTTTTTCTTATAAAATCTTTTTTTAAAATAGAGGAGGCAAGATGAGTATAGAAAGAAAGGCAAGAGCCATAATAATTTTTATTTCTTTTATAGGTTTTTTTATCTATTTAGCCACTTTGATAAAAAACCCAACAGAAATTTCAATGAATGGAAATTTTTATATCTCATATGTTCATAGAGACGAGCAGCCTGAAAAAAAGGACAAGCTGATTCAGGTAAAATCTTCATCCCCTATCGGTGCAGAAGAAGTTACATTAAATTTAAGGAAAGAGAAAGGATTTGAGACTTTTACCATGACCCAACTTCAAGGTACAGATTATTATTTTTACAATTTAAAAGGAAAGCCAAAGGGAGAAAGAACTTACTTTTTTTTCAAGGCAAAGGATAGGGAAGGAAAAGAAATTATTCTTCCGAAAAATGCTCCGAAAAATTTATATTTCATAAAGCATGAAGGGTCAGTTTCAAAAGTGGGGACTTTGTTCCATATCACACTTATGATGACTGCTTTGTTCATACTGATTCATTCGCTTTATTTTTCTTTACTTCATCTTTTTGGTGATGATAAAAATGAAACGATTTCCAAGATGACTAATTCTGTGTTAATTGCTCTGGTTGTGTTTTTTATTACCGGGTTTCCGATTGGATGGTGGATTGCCTATGAAGTATATGGGAAAGCCTGGACAGGGATCCCTTTTGGAATGGATATAACTGATAATAAAACTTTAATAATTCTAATTTACTGGCTTTTAGCCCTTCTTGTTTATAAATTCAAAAAAATCGATTCAAAGCTTTTTGCAAAGCTTGTGATTTTAGGAGCAATATTTACCCTTATCTTATTCCTTATCCCCCACAGCATCTAGTGTCATGTCACTTAAATACCTTTCATTATATTATTGTGACATGACACTTTCCCTATGGGAGAAAGATCTCCTTAGACGCTTTGCTCCCCAGGCTGGGGAAGTTCCTTCCCCATACCCCTTCAGTGTGCTTTATGAGAAATTGTTTGTCTGGAAAGAGATTTATGAGACATCACACTAGAACAAAAAGGGTGGGCTACCTTTTTAAAATCAGAGACGCCTCTGAATTTTTTAATTTAGATTTGCAAAGAGTATAGACATTGCGTGATTGAGAACTCGCCCAATTTTAACCCCATAATTCAAAATTTGACTTGCAAATTTAAAAAATGTCTTGTATCATAAAATAGGTGATAATAAAGTGAAAACTTCTGTAACAAAAAAAGGCCAAACAGTGATTCCATCTTTTATAAGGCATAAATATGGCATAAAAGATGGTACCTCTTTGGAATGGATTGACACAGGAAAAACCATCAAAGTTATTCCAGTTCCTGAGGATATTGTTAAAGCTCTGAGAGGTTCGGCTAAAGGAGAGAAATTAAATCAAATATTAATTTCTGAACGTCAGAAGGATAAACTGATTGAATAAAAATTTCATTTTAGATACATCTGCCATTATTTCTCTACTTGAAGATGAGCAAGGAGCTGATAGAGTCGAAGATGTAATCAAGAAACATAATGTTTATATTCCTTTCATTGTTTTAATTGAGATATATTACATCACATTGAAAAGAAGAGGTCAGGAAATTGCAGATGAAAGATATGCAATGTTAAAACGACTCCCTGCAAAAATTTTGAATGAAATTGACGAACCAATACTTTTAAGCGCAGGATATTTAAAAGCAAATCATCCCATTTCTTTAGCTGATGCAATAATTGCAGCTTATGCAAAACAGATGGATGCAATTCTAATTCATAAAGATCCTGAATATGAAATATTAAAGGAGTACATAGCTCAGGAATCTCTTCCCTATAAGGAATAAATTTAAAATTTAATATATCGATGTCTATCGGTGTTAAGCCTGACACCGCATGATTAAAAAAATGCAAAAAATAAGACCTGACCCCATTTTTTGCATTTTTGCGTGAAAAGTTTGTGAACATGTGTTAATACAAAAGCAATAAATAATTTGTAGGGCAACCCTTCAGAGCCTGCCCCGAACCTTGCCCTGGACTTGTTTCATGGGTTGATTCGGAGGTTGCTTAATGCATGGCTAAAGCCATGCCCTACATGTCAATTTATTTAATTCGTTTGTGTTAGTTTAATTAAAAAACTATCCAACACCTTTTTGGAGGAGAGTAGATAAGTTTGTATTTCTTTTAAGGGGTTTATTGTTCCTTATTGCAATGAAGAGAGCTTTTTTTGAACCAATTATAATCGCCAATTTTTTTGCTCTTGTTAAAGCTGTGTAGAGGAGATTCCTCTGAAGCATTATATAATGCTGTGTTAGAAGGGGAATTATACAGGCTATATATTCGCTTCCCTGGGATTTATGAATGGATATTGCATAGGATAGAACCAACTCATCAAATTCTTCCCTTCCGTATTCAATCTCCCTATCTTCAAATTTTACTCTCATCCTCCTCTCGCTTATGTCCATTACCTTTCCCATATCTCCGTTGAATACTTCTTTATCGTAATTATTTTTTATTTGCATCACTTTATCTCCCTGGTGGAATGGAATCTCTGAGATTTTTTTCCCGCTGGGGTTCAATAATTTCTGAAGGGCTCTGTTTAGATTATCAACTCCTATAATTCCTTTATACATCGGAGATATTAACTGAACATCCGATGAAATTGATTCAAAACCGTATTTCCTTGGAATCGTTTCAGAGAGTTCAAGAATTTTCTTATACACTTCGTTCTCGTCCTCCTCAGGAATAAATTGAAAGTCATAGGTGTCATCTTTTGGAAGATAAGGAAACTCTCCCCGTCTGATTCTGTGACTATTCAAAACAATCATACTTTTTTTAGCCTGCCTGAATATTTCATTAAGTTCAACAACAGGAATGGCATTTGATTCAATTATATCTTTCAATACATTACCGGGACCAACAGAGGGAAGCTGGTCTTTATCTCCTACTATTAAAAGACTTGTCCAGGAAGGAATCGCCTTTACCAAATTATAAAAAAGTGGGAGATCCACCATTGAAAACTCATCTATCACAACAAGGTCTGCTTTTAATGGGTTATTTTCGTTGCGGAAAAACCTATTTTCCTGGGGTCTGTATTCAAGAAGTCTATGTATTGTTTTTGCATCCTCACCGGATGTCTCCCCCAATCTTTTTGCCGCCCTTCCTGTTGGAGCACACAATACCACAAGCTTTCCCATGCTCCTGTATATTTTTGAGATTGCTCTTATGAGAGTTGTTTTTCCCGTGCCAGGTCCCCCTGTTATTATAATAACTTTTTCATCTATAGCTTTTTTTATCGCTTCTTTCTGTTTCTCTGCAAATTCGATTCCCATCTCTTTTTCTGTTTCTTCAATCCATTTTGACACATCGATATTTTTAAAAAGTTTCGGATATGAAAGAAGGTTCAGGATTGATTCAGCCACCTCTCTTTCAATCTTATAAAAAAACGGAAGATATAACGCTTTTTGATAAGTTTCTAATTCAGCGGTCAAAATTTCAGATGAGGATTTCATAAACTCATTTGGTCTCAAATTTGATGCTATAGGTTCTTCGATGACGAGCTTCTCTCTTTTTAATTCTTCTACAGCCCTTCCTATCTCCTCTTCTTCAACTTCCAGCTGTTTTGCTGCTTTTTTTATGAGACTATTTTTAATGGAAAAGACATTTCCTTCTGACAAATCTTCTTCCATTAAATATAGAATGTATGCTTTTATTCTTATGAAAGATTTTGGGTCAATCCCAAGGGATAGCGCTATTTTATCAGCTGTTTTAAACCCAACTCCCCAGATGTCAAGAGCAAGCTGATAAGGGTTATTCTTGATCACCTCGAGTGAATTATTTTTATAGAATTTATAAATCTTCAGGGCTAAATTTATTGATATACCAAATTCCTGAATCGAAGAGATTATTCTGAATTTTTCTCTCTCTTTATTCCAGGAATTTTTTATTAGCTCTAATTTTTTTTCGCCGATTCCAGAGGTTTTTTTTAATTCCTCAGGACTTTTATCAAGGATTTCGACTGTTCTTTCTCCGAATTTTTCAACAATTTTTTTTGCATATTTATTTCCGATTCCCTTTATCAATCCGGAGGCTAAAAATTTTTCAATCCCTTTTTTCGAGGAAGGAATTAAAAGTTCAACTTTCTGGACTTTAAATTGTTTTCCATATTTTGGCGATACAATCCATTCTCCTTCAATCCTTACATGTTCTCCTTCTTTAACTGATGGAAAATTTCCAAGAGCAGTAATTTCATCTCCTTTTTCGTATTCTTTTAGCTTTAAAATTGCAAATCCTGATTCTGAGTTTTCATAGATTATTTTTTCTATTGTGCCCTGCAATATTTCTAACATTTTTAATTTAAGAAATTATTAACATATGATACAAATTTTAGCAAGAAAATGCCATAACTCAATGTTTTATTTGACATTAAGACTGTATATTCCGATCCAAAGTGGCCATCGATTCCGATTCAAACCGGCCACTGATTCTGATTGAAAGTGGCCACCCATTCCGATTTATTCCGGCCACTTTTTCGATGAAATCAGAATTTGAAAAAGT
>JBFLYD010000042.1 GCA_040756905.1 Acidobacteriota bacterium | reverse complement strand
TCTCTCGCTCCCGTTCGTTATATTATTTCTCTTTCGATAGAATAAATATAGAAGATTATTCTCACTCACTTCGCAGATTTTTAGATGCTCGTCGATATATCGCTCAGAAGATAGTTGACCTCTTAATTTGAATTAATATTTTCAGGCCACTTCATGCCCATAAGATTCAAATTAAGTTATTTTATTACAAAAATTTACATGAATTCCTAAAGGATTGAAATATTATATTTTTATGTGATTTAATAAAAAAAGGAAAATGAAAATAGAAAGCGCTGAGATTAAAGAAGAGAGGGAAAGAAGCAGACTTCAACTTGAAAAACTCAGATTTTACATTAGATTCATAATATCTCTTGTATTAATTCTTTTATATCCATTAATAAAATATAAATATATTAAAGTAGATATTCCTTTTATCGCATTAGTTTTTTCAGTTTCTTTGCTCTTTTTCAACAATTTTCTTGTATGGCTTAAATCCCTCAGGAAAGGAAAATACAATTATTTTTGTTCATTATTTCCACTAATCACAGAATTTTTTATTGTTGTATACTTTACTTTTAAGTACCCCCCTATTTATGTAATAGCTTTTCCCATCTCGATAATTTTTATCATAATCTTTGGTTATATTCATGGAATATGGGGCGCAGGGCTTGTTTTTGTTCTATTAACTTTTTTTCTTTACATTGCCGAGATAAATAAGATTATTGGGGTAAGAGAAGTTCTAATATTTTTTATTTTCTATATTGTTGCATTTGTTTCTGCATCCTTAATGTATTTATTTAGTATTCGAAATATTTCACGATGGGAAAAGATTCTTCTGTACAGACGCTTTATTCAGAACTTAAATTCAATCCTTCCTTCTTATGCTGGTTTAGATGATTTTTGTGAATTTTTAATTAAGAAATTTTCTGAAATTCCCTTTTTCGATAACATATTTATTTTTTTAAAAATAAACGATAAATTAGATTTAAAAAACTTTTCATGCAAAAGGGGAACTAAGGGGAAGAATAGTTTCCAAGTAGGAGAAGGTATAGTTGGTAAAGTAGCTAAAGAAAAAAAGTTATTGAATATAAGGGAAATTGATGAGTGTGAGTTCTCCACTCCTGTTACAAATAATAAAATATCTTCCCAGGTTGCAGTACCACTAACTTACAAAGATGATACTTTCGGGGTTCTTCTTGTTGAAAATGAAATGAAGAACTCCATAAAAAAGGATGAAATAAATTTTTTAAATGACCTATCAGAACTCATAAATAATTTTTATTTAAAAATAAAAAATTTAAAAGAGATTGAGCTTATAAGAAATATCGGATTACAGATTACATCCAGTTTAGATTTTGAAAGCATTCTCAAAAATTCAGTTATTCATATAACAGAAACTTTAAAATATGATACATGCGCAGTTCTACTGAAAGAAAGGGACAGTCTGGTCATAAGAGCAGTAACAAATTTTCCTGAGCATATAATTGGGACAAAGATCTCCGTTGGAAAGGGTATAACAGGGAGGTGTGCATTAGAGAAAAGAATAATAAATATTGGCGATGTTACAAAATGTGAATATTACATAAAATTGGCGGGAAATTTCAAATCGGAAATTGCTGTTCCATTGATGTTTCATGATGAGGTACTTGGAGTAATCAGCATAGAAAGCGAAAGATTCAATGCATTCGGTCCGGATGATGAAAGAACTCTTTCTATTCTTGCCTCAGAAATTTCAGTGGCAATAAAGAATGCAAGAAATCATGAGCAACTTGAGATAATAAGAAATATAGGATTTCAGTTCACATCTATGTTTGACCTTGAAGAGATTTTAAATTTTGTAATTAAGGAGATGTCAGAAAGGTTTGACTACGATCATTGTGCAGTTTTATTAAAAGAGGGGGATGAATTGGTAATAAGGGCTGTAAATTTAGATCCTGAAAAATTAATAGGAAAAAGAATTTCTTTAAATAAAGGAGTTACAGGAAGGTGCGCCAGAGAGAGAAGATTGATTAATGTAGAAGATACATCAAAAAGCTATGATTTTATCAGTTTTAGAGAGGGCTCGTGTTTATCAGAAATTGCGATTCCGATAATTTTTTCAGAAGAGGTATTAGGCATATTGAATGTTGAGAGCTTTCAAAAAAACGCATTTAGTAAAGAAGATGAGAGTTTTCTTTCAGTTTTAGCCTCAGAGATTGCAGTCGCTATTAATAATGCAAAAATTCACACAAAACTTAAAGAAATGGCTATTGTCGATGATCTTACCGGAGTTTATAATTACAGGTATTTTTATGAAATGTTAAGAAAGGAAATTGCACGAGCTCAGAGGTATGATAGAGATTTATCCCTTATAATTCTGGACATAGATGACTTTAAAAAAATCAATGATATTTTTGGACATTTAAAAGGAGATGAGGTTTTAAAAACTCTTTCAGGAATTCTGAGGGAAAGCATAAGAAGGTATGAGGATGTTTCAGGAGTTCGAATGAATGACATAGATATAGTTGCAAGGTATGGAGGTGAAGAATTTGTAATAATTCTCCCTGAAACAAATATAGAAGGAGCTAAAAGAACTGCAGAGAGGCTAAGGAGTTTTATCGAAGCTTCTGTTTCAAGAATATGTAACCTGAAAGATGATGAGGGAAAATTAATACCATTGACAGTAAGTGTTGGAGTTACTAATTACAAGAAGAACGAAAAAGAATTTGATTTCATAAAAAGAGTTGATGATGCTCTGTATAGAGCTAAAAGAGAAGGAAAAAATCAGATTTACACTATAGATTAAAAAAGGGTTTATTGACTGATTAAGGTATATCTGATATAAAAAATTTCCAGTTAAATTAATAAAGAGGAGGTGTAATGGGTAAAAATATCCTATTCGAAAAAAAGGAAGGGATCGGACTTATAAAGTTTAACAGACCTGATAAACTTAATGCTTTAAACTACGAGACACTGGATGAGTTGGAAACATTATTAAAAGAAATAAAAGAAGATAAGGAAATAAAGGTTGTGATATTCACAGGAGCTGGAGAAAAGGCTTTTGTTGCAGGTGCAGATATCAATGAATTAAGTAAATTAGACCCTCTAAAGGCAAAAAGGCTTTCTTTAAGAGGTCAGAGAATTTTTTCAGAGATAGAAAATTTAGAAAAACCAACCATTGCCGCAATAAACGGCTTTGCTTTAGGTGGAGGATGTGAACTTGCCCTTTCCTGTTCGATAAGAATTGCTTCTACAAATGCAAAAATAGGACAGCCAGAAGTTAAGTTAGGTCTTATCCCAGGATACGGTGGAACTCAGAGGCTGGCAAGACTTATCGCAAAAGGCCATGCTATGGAATTGATATTAACAGGTGAAATGGTTTCTTCTGAGGAAGCTTTGAGAATAGGAATTGTTAATAAAGTCGTTCCGCTTGAAGAATTGATGCTGGTTGTCGAATCCATTGCAAAGAAGATAATCGCAAACGGTCCATTGGCTGTTCGACTAGCATCAGAGGCAATAAATAGAGGATTGAATCTCAGTCTTGAAGATGGATTAATACTTGAAGCAAATTTATTTGGCCTCTGTTTTTCTTCAGAAGATGCAAAGGAAGGAACCTCCGCATTTTTAGAGAAGAGAATTCCAGTGTTTAAAGGAGAATAAAATGACAAAAATCTTTGAGGGAAAGTTAGATGCAAAGGGTTTGAATCTTGCTATAGTTATCTCAAGATTTAATGAATTTGTATCAAATAAGCTTCTTGACGGTGCTCTTGATGCCCTGCATAAGCTTGGCGCAGATGAGGGTGCAATTTCAATATTTAAAGTTCCAGGTTCGTTTGAAATTCCTTTCCTAACAAAAAAATTGGCAAAATTGAAGAAATATGACGCAATCATTTGTCTCGGAGCTCTAATAAGAGGCGATACTCCCCATTTTGACTTCCTCAGCGCAGAAATTACAAAGGGCTTGTCCCAGATTTCCCTTGAAGAAGGAATTCCCATCAGTTTTGGTATATTAACAACAGAAACGATTGAACAGGCAATTGAGAGAGCAGGAACAAAAATGGGAAATAAAGGATGGGATGCTGCAATGACGGCTGTTGAACTTGCGAATCTTAATAAGCTGATAAAAAGTTGATGGGAGAAAGGAGAAAGGCGAGAGAAATTGCATTACAGATTCTATTTCAAATAGACCTTGCGGATGGAAAAGTTGAGGAAATTTTAGAGGATTACTGGAAAGACCACAGGACTTCCATTTCTACGAGGGAATTCAGCGAAGATCTGGTTAAAGGAACAATTGCAAATCTTGAGATAGTAGATGGCCTGATAGCTGAAGTATCAGAACACTGGAAGTTAAAAAGAATGGCTGTGGTTGATAGAAATATAATACGTATGTCTATATACGAATTTTTAAAGCACAGAGATGTGCCAAAACCAGCAGTTATGAATGAGGCAATTGAGATTGCAAAAAAATATAGCTCTGATGACGCAGCTAAATTTATAAATGGTATTCTTGATGCTGTGAATAAAAAAATTGATGAAAAAGAGAAATTAGGAGAAAGACCTGATGGCAAAAATTGACCAGGAGTTGAAAAGAGAAGAAAAACTGGCAAAATTGAAAGAAAAAGGAATAAATATATTTCCAAAGAACTATTCAAAAACTCATTCAGTTTCAGATGTTATAAGAGAATTCAGGAATCTTACTTTAGAAGACCTTGAAAAGAATGAGATAAATCTCAGAGTTCCAGGGAGGATAATAGCCATTAGAAAAATGGGAGGAGCTTCTTTTTTTCATATATCAGATGGAGAAGAAAAACTTCAGGGTTATATAAGAAAGGATATGATATCTCCTGAATACTGGGAATTATTTTATCTCCTTGATATAGGAGATATCGTTGGAATTGAGGGAAAACTGTTCAGGACAAGAACTGGAGAGATGACAGTTCTTTTAAGTTCTTTAACTTTTCTTTCGAAATCATTGCATCCTTTACCCGAGAAATGGCATGGTCTTCAAGATGTTGAACTCAGGTACAGAAAAAGATATTTAGATTTGATAGTCAACCCTGAAGTTAGAAAAGTTTTTGAAATAAGAAGCCAGATTATTAAAGTAATCAGAGATTTTTTTGATAGAAGAGGTTATATAGAAGTTGAGACACCGATGATGCATCCAATTCCAGGAGGAGCCATAGCAAGACCTTTTAAAACATACCATAGTGCCCTCGACATGGAGCTTTTTTTAAGGATTGCTCCGGAGCTTTATTTGAAAAGACTTATCGTGGGAGGATATGAGAAGGTTTATGAAATAAACAGAAATTTCAGAAATGAAGGAGTCTCCTTTGAGCATAATCCTGAATTTACAATGCTGGAGTTCTATGAGGCTTATTCAGATTACACTGCCTATATGAAGTTAACCGAAGAGTTAATCGTGGAACTGGCTGAGAAAGTTCTTGGAAAGCATGAGGTTGTATTCGATGGAAATAAAATAGAAATAAAGCTTCCTTTCAAGAGGATTCCTTTTTCTGATTTAATAGAGAGATTCACAGGAATATCTAAAAAAATTCTTGAATCCGAGGATGAACTAACTGAAAAGGCAAAGATGATATGTTCAAAAGAGAAGGCATCGAAAATAAAAACCTATGGAAAAGCACTTGATGCTTTATTTGATGAATTTGCAAAAAAGCGTTTGGTTGAACCAACTTTTGTTATAGATTTTCCAAAAGAGTTATCCCCTCTTGCAAAAAGCTTAGAGGATAATCCAAGATATACAGAAAGGTTTGAATTGGTGATTGGCGGGATGGAAGTTGCCAATGCTTTCAGTGAGTTGAATGACCCAGTTGAACAGAGAATGAGACTTATTCAGCAATCGAAATTAAAAGAAAAGGGCGAGGAAGAAGTTCATGAAATAGATGAAGATTTTGTGGAAGCTCTTGAATGGGGTATGCCTCCTACTGCGGGTGAGGGAATCGGAATCGATAGGCTGGTAATGCTGTTTACAGACAGAACCAACATAAAAGAGGTTATTCTTTTTCCACTCTTGAGACCAAAGTAAAATAAGGTTTTATTTTGAGAAAGAAATTGAACAGGAAAACATTATAAAAGAATTGCCAACATGTCTTTTGAATTTTTTGTAGCTAAAAGATACCTTGTTGCCAAGAGAAAACAGGCATTTATTTCAGTAATTACTTCAATTTCAATCTTTGGAATTACAATAGGTGTAACTGCTTTAATCATTGCAATAGGTTTGATTACTGGGTTTCAGGAGGATATTCAATCAAAGATTCTTAACTCTACTTCCCATATATTAATTTCTGATATAACTGGCGAGGGAATAGAAAACTGGGAAAAGATTGCGAAGAAAATCAAAGAAATGGATAAAAAAAATAGGATTATTTCTGCAACCCCTGTTATCTGGGGAATGAGTCTTCTCATTGGACCTGCCAGGGTTTCTCCAGCAACAATAAAAGGATTGGAACTCGATGAGGAAGTTAAAAACTCAGACTGGCTCAGAAGTCTTGAAAAAGGTAGATTGCCAGAAAATGAAAATGAGATATTGCTTGGAAAAGAAATAGGAAGAAACGTAGGAGCTGATGTTGGTTCGAGTGTAAGCATTTTAATGCCTCGTCCATCGCTTTCACCCTTTGGGGTGATGCCGAAGATGAAAAGATTTAGAGTGAGTGGAATTTTCTCCACAGGTCTTTGGGAATTTGATTCAACAACTTTGATATTTCCACTAAATTCAGCAGAGAAATTTTTTTTGATGAAAGGAAAGATGCATTATATCCAGTTGAAATTGAAAAACATATTCGAAGCTGCTGAAATTTCAGATCGATTAAAGGATGAGTTAGAGTTTAAATATTTTATCACCACATGGATGGACTTAAACCGCTCCCTTTTTTCAGCATTAAAGCTTGAAAAGACAGTGCTTTTTCTTACAATATCTCTAATAGTTTTTGTTGCATCTTTAAACATAATAGCTTCATTAATTCTCACTGTAATAGAAAAGACAAAAGATATTGGTGTCCTCCTTTCCATGGGTACGTCGCCGAAGATGATAAGAAAAATATTTTTTTATCAGGGTGCAATAATAGGTTTACTCGGGACTTTTTTTGGTGCAGTGTTGGGTCTTTTGGTATGTTTTATTGCGACTAAATTTCAACTGATAAAAGTTCCTGTGGATATTTATCAGATACCTTTTGTGCCATTCAGGATTAAAATATTTGACCTGAGCATAATAATTCTAATTTCATTATTAATAAGTTTTACATCAACTTTATTTCCCTCTAAAAAGGCTTCTAAAGTCAATCCCATTGAGGCATTAAGATATGAATGATAATTATTTAAAGATTGAAGGGCTTACAAAATTTTACCCACTTCCAAAGGGACAACTTAAAGTTTTTGAGAATTTAAATTTTGAACTGAAAAAAAATGAACTTGTTGCTGTGATGGGGGTTTCCGGTGTCGGTAAGACAACACTTTTGAATCTTATAGGAACACTGGATAAACCAACCGATGGAAAGATATTTGTAAATGGAAAGGATATATTCTCCATGGATGAAGAGAGTTTGATCAGGTTCAGAAGAGACACTATCGGGTTTATTTTTCAATTCCATCATTTGCTTCCCGAATTTTCAGCAGAAGAGAATATATCTATTCCCCTGATGATAAAAGGAGTAAAAAGGAAAGAAGCTCTGGAAAGAGCAAGAGAAGTGTTGAAGGAAGTTGGAATGGAAGACAGGGCTAAAGAGAAGCCTTCCCAGCTTTCAGGTGGAGAGAATCAGAGAGTTGCAGTTGCAAGGGCACTATGTTCAGAGCCAGAGCTTCTTCTTGCTGATGAACCAACTGGAAACCTTGATCCAAAAACCGCAATTGAAGTATTTTCTCTGATAAAAGAACTTCATTTAAAAAAGGGGGTTTCAACGATAGTTGTGACTCATAATGAAAAAATTGCCAATAAGTGCGATAGAATATTTTTTATGGAGAAGTATAAATAAAATTAGGAGGGAGGGTAAATGGAAAATTCGAGGAGAGATTTTTTAAAAAAGTCTTTATTGGCCTTGCCAATCTTAGGAAATATAGAAAAAATTTTTTCCTTAGAAAGTGTTGGAGAAGAAAAGTCATGCACGACGCCCCTTTTTCCAGGAGAGGATAGATTATCGATTGAGTGGTATAAAGCTATAATCGAAAGATTTAAGAAAAAAATGGAGGAAGCCAGAATCGATGGAATGCTAATGCAGGATCCAAATAATATTATCTACCTTGCAGGCTATTTTCATTCTCCAACAGAAAGACCATGTTACTTGTGGGTTCCTGTTGAAGGAGAGCCATTTTTATTTGTTCCAGGACTCGACAGAGATTTAGTCGAAACATGGTGGATTAAAAATTTTGAGACTTATTTCGACTTTCCCCATGCGGAGACTGGAGGGCTTGATAATCCACAGGGAACTGCGGATTTACTCCAGTGGTGTTTAAAGGCCATCGATAAAAGAGGGTACAGAACCAGAATAATTGGTCTGGAATCTGAGCCAGGACCGAAGAAGCTGAGCAGAATGAAAAAAGTTCTGAAAAATTCAAAATTTGTGGATACCGGTCATATTCCTTTAAAAATGAGAATAGTGAAAACTCCAGAGGAAATAGCCTTGATGAAAAGAGCAATGCTTTACCATGATAAAGCCCTGGAATTTGCGAGGAAATACATTCTTTTAAAGGGAACTGATGCTACAGATTTTGAAGTATCTATGGCAGCTACTGAATATGGAAACAACCTTCTGTTCAAGGATATAAAGAGAGATGGTAGACCTCATACTGCTGTGGGAACGAGGGTAAGCATAGGTTGCAGAACAGGAGTTGGAACAGCATATCCTCATCCGAATCAAGCTCATCATAACAGAATAAAAAGGGGAGATGCTATACAGATTGCAGGAGGAACGAGAATTGGAGGATATGGAGGAGAGGGATACAGGGCATGCCACATTGAGCCCATTCCGGATCTTGCAAGGAAGATGTGGGAAGTCCATACTGAAATGACTATAAAGCAGCAGGAGCTCCAGAAAGCAGGGGCTCGATGTAAAGATATAGCGAAAGAAATCCTTGACATAGCTCATAAAGCTGGCCTTGAAAAATATATATATCATAGACCTGCCCATGGAATTGGAATGGAAGGTCATCAGGCTCCTTATTTAGCTCTTGGAGATGAGACAATTCTGGAAGAGGGCATGGTATTTTCCAATGAGCCAGGACTATACAATCCTGAAGGAGGATATGGGTATAATCACGGAAACACAATTGTAACAAGAAAAGAGAGAGGGGAAATACTTAATGAAACACCTTTAACAAAAGAATGGTGCTGGCTAAAAATATAAGTAAACCTTTTTTTCGTAATATGAGCGAAGGCTGGATGGTAGAGCAACCCCTATGAGGGCTGAGCGGCTCGCTCTATAATTTGCTCTACAAAAAGAATAGAAGCCAAATTGAGAAAAAAATTGGAATCAATAGAGGAATTGAATATTTTATCATATATTCAAGAAACGAAGGACAGTTAATCTTTTGGTGTTCTGATATTGATTTAACCATAAAATTTGGAGCATTTCCGATATAGGTCATTGCTCCAAAAAATACGGCGGCAACAGATATTGCCACAACATATTCAGGAAAATGAATTAATAGATTTTTTACCTCCATTCCTTTAAATCCAATTGCAGCTGAGAGGAAATTTAAATAGGTTGGCGCATTATCAAGAAAGGAAGAGAAAGTTCCTGTTGCCCAGAAAAATGCGCCTGGAACAGTTATCCCTAATTTACCTCCATTCAGTCTGAGCCAGTCAAGGGCAGGAATCATCGTAGCGAAGAGTCCAGCAAATAAAATGGCCACCTCCTCAATTGGGAAGAAATTGAATTCATTTTCTTTATGGATTTCCTTATTTGTAAATTTGTATGAGATTATTGCTGATGTAATCATTATAATTTCTCGAAATGGAGTGTGAGTAAACACTGCAGTAAGGATTAATACAATAAACAAAAGATTATGAAGTCCAAGGATTTCAAATTTAACTTTTTTCTTAGGGTGGGCTTCTTTACTTAGCTTTGAATAATGGTAGTAGTCTATTAAAAAAAATATGGTGAGTACTAAAATTATTGTCAGAAGCCAGATTTGCCAGACATGTTCAATAACCCAGAAGAAAGGCACTCCTTCAAGGTATCCTAAAAATAAGGGAGGGTCGCCAACAGGTGTTAGACATCCGCCAATGTTTGAGACAAGAAATATGAAGAATACTACATGATACGGCTTGATTCTGTAGCGATTAATTCTAAGAAATGGCCTTATTAAAATCATTGATGCGCCAGTAGTTCCAAAGAGATTTGATATGACTGAGCCGATGAATAATATCAGAACATTCAGGAATGGGGTTGTTTTTCTTTCTGTTCTTATTAAAATTCCTCCTGAGACAACAAAGAGAGAGCCAATTAAAGAGATAAAGCTAAAATATTCAAGGAAGATTCCCCATACTCTTGGTGGGTTGTGAAAGAATAAATAGTAACTTACCACGATGAACCCAAGAAATAATGAAAAATACTGAAAGTTTTTATCCCACCATTCTTTATTTATTAATGGAAAAACCGCAATAGAAATTAGTAAAAGAATAAATGGAATCGACCAGAATGGGCTTATTGGAATTATTTCAGTTTTTTGGGAAGAAAAAGAAAAGATTGGGATTACAAGCAACAAGGAAATAATTGTCAATATTTTTTTCATTCCATAAACCCAATAAAGACAATTCTTATAGACTATCGAAGCATCTTTGTCAAATTCAAGCGTTTTTTAAGGCCTCAATCATCCCCCCTTTTTTGGCAACCATCTTCTGAGCGATATATCGAGGAGCATCTAAATACCTAAGAAGTGAGTGAGAGTACTCTCCTAGATATTCATTTTGATGCGAGGAGATCTGAGCGAAGGGGATGATTGCTCTCTTTAAAAATATTGGAAGCATCTCTAATTTTAGTTGACTCGGTGGAACAAATACAACGTGTTTTTCGAAGCTTCCCTTGCTGCCCAGTAAAATGCAAAAAATTTGGGGTCAGGTCTCATTTTTTGCATTTTTTTAAATTTTTATATTTAGAGAATTAGAAATACCTTATCCTCTTTATTGAAAATATTAATCTAAATCAAAAAGGTCAATCATACTTCGATCAAAAAGTATGTTCGACCTCCTCTGAAAAAATCTGGATAACTTTCTCTAATTTTTAAATTTTAATCTCTGCCTGGTCTATTCCACCTTTAACAGAATCAATTGTAATTTTAATGTTTCCTTTTCCTTTTATTGTGAATTGAATAATTCTTGTTGACATACCAGGTATACTTGTTATTTCAATATATTCAGGATGTTTTTCAACAGGTGTTACCACTCCTGTGTACTTATCGACAACAAATCCAGCTGATAAAACCTTTATATCTTTTCCATATATTTTAACCTGATCCGCTCTGCTTATTTTGTTCTGAACATCTTGAGCAGTTCGGGTGGGGATCATTCTCTGGTTTTCCAAAGTAACCCATATATTGTGAAGGTCTCCATCAATTTTTTTCACCTCAACATTTTGAATTTTAACCTGGGGCGTACAATCCGCATAGAAAAGAGTGAACGCAGCATTTCTGTGGCATTCTTCTTCCAACAAAAATGAAGGTGGCATTCTTGTGAAATTCTTTTTGAACCCTCCTATCTCAACTTCTCCGAACTGAGGATGTTTAAAAGGTTTCCAATCAACAAATGTATCTCCAAAAAGTAAAAGGTCGTTAAAATCATATGGCTCTTTATCAGGCTCAAACATCCTTGTCCTTCTTTCCTGATAAGGAGGAGTTTTTTTGCGGAAATAATTTTCTGAAGTAAAAAGCTCGTTTGAAAAACCCAGGACTCCTCTCCCAAGATA
Organism: Acidobacteriota bacterium; assembly: GCA_040756905.1. Classification (NCBI taxonomy): domain Bacteria; kingdom Pseudomonadati; phylum Acidobacteriota; species Acidobacteriota bacterium. Next base: position 14,509 of record JBFLYD010000042.1, on the reverse strand, counting down.
GAACCAGTCTAATTCTCCTCCCCATACTGTATACATATCTTTGTAAACAGTGACAAATCTGTAACCTGGAATTATTTCCTCTCCTTTTTTTCCGATGTATTCAAAAATTCCTGCATCTTGAAATGCGTATGGAGTATCTTTCTGTCCTGGGCCCTGAAGTATCATTCCTCCAAAATTGTGGTAACTCTGAAATGCAGCGATATTTTCATGTTTTAAAACAAATTCTCCTACTGCTCTTGTCTCAGGAAGGGAAAAGGGATATTCATGGGCACCTCTCTGGATGTATTCAGGCTGCCAGTTGAACGGCCAGTTCCTGTTTAAGTCATATCCCCCTGGTCCATCCTCGTTAATTCTTCCATCTCCATCGTTGTCAATACCCTCGAGTCCAAGAAGGGTGTAAGTTCCCTTTTCGTCAGGTTTACACCTTACCATTACTCTTGGGTCTTCAGAGGAGGGCTTCCACCTTCCGTTAGGGTCTTTTATCCTGATCTGGCAGATATTCCCATCTCCATCTAAATCTTCATATCCATCTTCATCTATGAGACCATCCATGTCATCATCGACTGGTTTTTTCCCACTCCTTGATGAATTCGGTGTATTGGGATAATGAATGAACCAGTCTCTTCCATCTGGGTTAATGGTAGGAATAATATAGAAAACCCTATCATCTACAAGTTCTGTTATTTTTTTGGTTGTTTCCATAATTTTCTAAAAGATACCATGCTGTATAGAGTGCCACCTCACTTCCCTGAATTTCATTTCCATGAATGTTACCATCGATGTACATTCCTGGCTTTTTGTCAGGGTTTCCTTTCTTGAAATTTGTTATTTCGATACATATGATATCTCTTCCTTCAGTAGATTTTCCAATTGAGTATGCTTTAGCAAGGGAAGGAAATGCCTTTTCAAGCTTTATCATGATGTCTTTTATCTGGGAAGAGTCGTAGTAGCGGTTCCATGAGACATCCACTTTTGGGTTTTTGATTAGCCCTGCAGCATTTAATCCAACCTTTTTTTCCTCAGATTTTAGATAAGCTGTCAGAGGCATTATCAATAAAAAAGCAATAATAATTTTTTTTATGTTTTTCATTTTTATTTCCTCCATTTCAAATTTTCTCATCTAAAATAGTGCTCAATTCAATACTATCTCTTTTGAAATTTCACCAGCTTTTTGAGAATCTACATTTACAGTAAATTTTGAACCTTTCTTACCATTTATTATCCATGTAAGTTTATGAGTTTTGTTCATCCCATCTATTGATTTGATAAAACTAATTTGATTTCCAGCAATCATTTTCTGCCCGTTTAATTTTAACTCGACTTTTATCGGTCGAACTCTTCTTGCGTTTATTGGATGGGTTAAACCTGTCGGCAGGTATCCATTGTTAGTTAACTCAACAGTTATTTTATATAGATTTTTCTCTAAGTTTTCTATTTTTGTCCTGGAAATTGAGATTTTTGGTAGAAGACCCGCTAATTGAACAAAAAATTCTGAATGCTTTTTTCCCAGCTCTTCAATTAATTTTTCAGGAGGGTTTATTGTTATGTATGGCTTAATTCCTCCTACCTCCACTTCTTTATCAGGAAAGTCAGGGTGCTTGATTTTCTGCCATTGCACAAACCCATCAATTTTATCCCTGTCGATCCATTTTAAGATTTTTTTCTCGTCAATCCCTTCTTTTTCCTGCCCTTCTGTCCGTTCTCTTCTTTGCATAAACTGAGCGAATTGGGGAGGAACCTGCGCAGGAAATTGTGCTGGCATTTCGGTTCCCCTTTGTTCCATGGATGGCATTTTTCTTTCTTCTTTAACCTCAGGAGGAAACCAGACTCTCGAACAAATGGATAGTGCTCCATAATGAAAATATCCCCATTCTGAGAAGTTTCCGTTAATTTTTTGCGGTTGAAATTCAGGTTTAATCCCTGTAATCTTTTTGTAAATGTCTGATACATAGGTAAAGTAAGGAATATCTTCTTTTACAACATTTTTTTCTGGCATTCTTCCCAAGGAGGCTCTTATCTGCTCAATGGAAACTTCAGGCGGAAGGACTATTCCAGAGGGTAGTTGAAATTGGTCAGTAGCTCTTGCGGGTGCAGAAGGTTTCGGTGGGAATAAAATATTATCGTTTGAGGAAAAAGTCAGGATTATTGCTATGTTTGGATGGGAGATGGAAAAATCAGCTAAAGCTCTACTTTCATTCTCAGAGACTTGGTATATTCCTGCTCCTTCTGAAAAGAATTTATACTCAAAAGGAAAATTCTGGTTGATATTTATCCCTCCTGGCCAATCTTCGTTAAAGCTTTCGTCCTTGTCATTATCAATTCCCTCTAAAAACAATTTATACTCGCCTTTTTCGCCCTTTGTGATATCAGCTTTTTTCATCACTCTCTTATCTTCAGGGTCTATAATGTATTCTCCTTCCGTGTCTTTTATTCTCATCATTGTAATTGCACCATCTCCGTTTAAATCCTCAGGTGGGTCTTCATCAACTCTCCCATCTTTATCATCATCCCATGGTTTTAAATTATACTTTTGTTCATACAACGGTTTTTTAAACATGAATTCAGCTCCGTCAGGATTAGCCCTCGGGATAAAATAAAACACATTCTGTTCTAACAATTTTTTTACATTTTCATCTTTTCCATAGTTGGATAAGAGATGGTTGATTAAAAAAAGGGAAATTTCACTTCCAATCAGATGGTTTGCTTCCACATTCCCTACCACAAGTATCCCAGGTTTTTTCTCAGGATTCCCTGTTTTGTAGTTTGTAACCTCTAAAGCCCAGATCTCTCTATTCTGCAGTGTTTTTCCGATTGGAATCAATTTTGATATGTTTCTGTTCTTTTCGTTTATGGCTTTTAATGCAGTAGTGAGCTCATCATAGCCATGGTAATTTGAGAAAGAAACTTTTAATTCTTCTGGATAAATATATAAATTAAAAACAAGAAATAAGAAAATTAGAAGGATTGGGAAGCTCTTAAACGCTTTCATTTCTCACACTCCTTTATATTTTTATTTTTTTATGTATTGCCTTTTTCACTAAAAAAACGAAAAAATTGAAGAACCCCGCAATAAATGGCGGGGATTCTTCGACGGCAAGGTATTTTATCATTAAGATTGCTCGTCTTACCCGCCCTTGGAGGGGCGGGATTGCATCGAGCTTCCCGTTCAATCTCATGCTAAAATATAATACGCAATTAAAGAGAAAAAGTTCCTGTTTTATCTCAATAAAATAAGTATTTTTTTTATTGTTTAATCTTTATAGCTTAACATATAATTTATATTGTGTGCTTTCCCATAAGTATCTTCATAAATAATCAACTTCTTAAAAGCACACTACAACGAAATGTATTTTAGTGACACGACACCAATACAAACGTATTTAATTTTAATACATTTCTACCCCCTCACCCTTCCCTCTCCCCTAAGGGGAGAGGATTAAAGCTTGCCCCGAACCTTGCTCTGAACTTGTTTCATGGGTTGATACGGGGGTGAGGGGTAAAAATAGAATGTAACAAATATTTGGGCGTTTGTATTAGTTTTAAGGAGAAATAAGCAATGACAACAGGAATTAGAATAAAACCTGAAGAAAATGAGGTATACCTTGAGAAATTGAAAGGAACAACAGCCATACAAATTTTTTTGCATACGAAGGAAGATCTTGTATTTTCAATTGATATATATTCATTTCAGCCTCAGAACCATCCTGAAAATCATCTTGGGTGGTGGCATTTTAAAATGGAAAATGGAAATCATCTTTTAGGCCTGAGGTTTGATTTTAATAAAATCAACGAAAGCTCTTTAAAGGTATTTAAAGAAGGAAAAGAAATTACACCTGAAAATTTATGGGTCAATCCTTATTATAATCTGGATCCATTACAGGACTGTAAGTTAGTTTTTTGGAATAAAAATACAGAAATAATTTTTTTGAAAAGAGTGTTACTGAAAATCGATGATAAAAATGTTTTAAAGTCTTTCTATAAAAGGCAATATATTAGAGATGGATACACCCCTGAGATGCCTTTCCTTCATTTACTACATCAGTATAAATTAAAAATTTTAAGGAAGTATTTTGCTAAATATTTCAGAGGTAGAGTGCTTGATGTTGGATGTGGGCTCTCTCTGTTTACTGCAATCGAAAGAAAATGGAAGTTTAAAATATTTGCAGGAGATATAGAGTTTGAGCTCATGAAGGAGAGAAAGGAGAAAAGGCCTGATATAAGCTGGATAGTTTTCGATGCTTCCCATCTTCCCTTTAAATCTGAAAGCTTTGATTCGATTTTTGCAGGAGAAATTTTAGAACATCTTCCCGGCCCGGAAAAGGGAATTAAAGAATGGAAAAGAGTTCATAAGGTGGGAGGAATTTTAATAATTACAACTCCAAACAGGGAAAGGAGAATAAATAGAATCAACAGACAGAACTGGCCATTTAGCCCAGACCATTTGAGAGAATTTTCTTTTGAAGAACTGAATAAAACTATTCTTCCTGAAGCTGGGTATAAACCTTTAAAAAAGAAGGGAATTTACATTGAACTTTTTACAAAATCAAATAAATGGTGGAAAGAAGACTATCTTCAGAGGGAAGGGAATAAAAAGTCGAATAAATTGATGATGAAATTTTTAAACCATTTAGGGTTTTATTTCCCAAAACATTCTCTTGATTTAATCACCGTGGCAAAAAAGCTAAATAAAGATAAGTAATTTTTTAATAAGAATTAAGCAGATTTAATACAAAAGTAATAAATAATTTGTAGGGCAACCCTTCAGAGCCCGCCCCGAACCTTGCCCTGAACTTGTTTCCTGGGTTGATTTGGGGGTTGCTTGATGCAAGGCTAAAGCCTTGCCCTCCATGTCAATTTATTTAATTCGTTTGTATTAGTATCTAATGGGATATTTTTTATATAGAAATGACTATTCAAAAATGAGTGAGGCTTTAGGTGAAGGAAGCAGCCATCTTTGAAGTTTCAATCCAGCTATTCCCTGAAAAATAATCACTCGCGTTCACTCTGTCAGAGTCTGCATCTAAGGTGGGGGATATCCCAGAGATCGTAAAACAGGGCGTGAAGCTTTTAGCTTAACGTAATTACAACTCCTAATCCTCCTACTATAACTATCCAGATTAGAAGTAGAACTACACCTATCTTACCCCATCTGTTTATGGTAGGAGTAGCAAAATATTCCCGAGCTTCCCTTCCTGATTTAAAGGCAATGTATAAAAGATAACCTGCTACTATTAAGCCAATAAGAAATGTGAGGAGGAAAAGAAAGGTGCTTCCCCAGTCAATATTCAATTTATAATCAAAGATAGAATAGCCAATTTCTCCAAGGTATTTCATCCTGAGAGCTTCCCTTGAGTAGGACATTCCAAAGATGGTCAGAAAACCTAAAATTATAGAGGGTATAGCATATTTGAACGGCTCCCTTTTTGCAGAATAAAGAAGAAACAGAAGCCCCAGACTCAAAAGAACACCCAACAAAAGGAATGGATTCAAATAGAAGGTAAACTTAGATGGAACACTGAATAACCACCAGAATCCAATGATTACCTGGATCAGGGTGAAGACAAAAGCCAGGTTTGCACCGGTTTTCCCAACCCACTGGAGATAATTTTTATCCATATCTTCCCTTTCCTTAAAATACCAGGCAAAAAGGAGAAGATATATTCCTGTCATGGCAAAGGAGGGGATAAGGAAGTGTAAGAATCGCGGGATCTGAAAGGAATGGAGGGAAGAACCAGAGATGTTTATTGATGCGCCCTTGAAATACCAGGAAAGCCATTTATCAGGTTGTAGGAGCTGGAAGTTTAAAACATGCATGATAAAACCTGCAAAAAGGAAAAGGATAAAGGCTATAATCCCGAATATAGCAAAACCCGATTCTTTTCCGGGAGTAGATTTAAAATAAAGGACATAGGTTAACCCATAAGCAATCATCATAATTAATATGAAGCCAATAACCCAGATGGCAGAGATGGTATTGGATGTATACCAGAAGGGATCATAGATGACCTGGACAAACAGAAGGGGAGCTATTCCAAAGAGCATTGCCATTGATATATTCACTATCGTGGCCTTAACGAGAGAACGGGAAAGATACCTCCAGTATTCTCCACCCTTTAAATACCCGTAAATGGATAAGAAGGATGTCCCCAGGGTAAAATTGACAAAGAGGATATGAAGGGCGAAGGTTAAAACCATCAAAAACTGAAATACAATGGGATAAAAGGGAACTCCCATTGGGTCTCTTAATGTCTCAATTATTTTGGCGATTTCCATGGTTTCCCTCCTATTTACTTATTGAGATTAAATAGTTAGCCAGTGCCTTCTTTTCTTCATCTGTTCCCAAAAATGGCGGCATGTATGGGAAGGCATCCAGCGTATCTAAAAGATCTACCGCATCTTGGACAGTATTGAGCTCAGATCTTTTTACCATCTTTGGCAAAGGTCTCAATCCCTTTTTATTAAGGGTGTGACAGGAAGAACATTGCATCATGGCGATTAATCTTCCAGCTTCCATTCGATTTTCATTGTTTATCTTACGCAAGTTGGCAGGGACAAAGGGAGAAACATTCAATATCCCTTTTTTCTTGATCAAGCTCACCTCATCCTTCACTCCTTTTGAAGAAATAGAAATGGCGATCAGCTGGTTAGAATACATGTATTTGGGTATTATATAAGGCTTCCTTAGGATTTCTCTGCCCCTTTCCGCTGAAAAGATCCCAATGAAAAGCACCACAATAAAAAGAATGGAGGGCACAACTCTTAAGCTTAGTGGTCTCAAATTGGAATAAATAAAATAAAGAAGTACAAGAGAAAAGGATATAATTAGTGATATTGTAAGTCCTTTTGGCACTACGACAAACAAATCCTTTGCTTCAGTTGGTAAGGCCTTTAAATACAAGAAAAATAGAATAGCAGTAGCTATTAAACCAGCCATACCCCATTTAGATGCTGATTTCACGATGAATTTTTTTACATCCTCATTTTTAAGGCTTGATCCTACCGCGAGGGCGTAAACTGCTGCCACTGCAAACATAAAGGCTGTTCTTACTAAAAGTTGGAACCAGTAGGTCTGATTGAAGAAGCCGTGGAAGAAGTTTCCAGTTTCTGTCCATTTACCAGTGGAGAGCATGAAGGCAAGGATTCCTGTAATGATGATCATTGTAGTCCAGGAGCCAATGGCAAATATCCACCCTATCTTAAGATGAGTCGACTTATCTACCTTTCCAAATGTGTAGAAGTAGACAAATATTCCTGTTACCTCAATTATAAAAAAGACCCATTCCGTTGCCCATCCCCAGACATAATTATGAATCAATCCTGATATTCCCCTGGGATTCGCAACTGTGGCTGAAAACCATATACCAATCCCGCTGAGAGAACCAAATACATAAGCAAAGACCAGTATAATCAATGTATACTTTTTTAGAAATTCGAGGAGTTCTGGCCTGTTTTCCCTGTATGCTTTTGTTTCAACAAAAACATTGAACCACATGGCACCGGTGGAAAGATGGGATGGAAGGATGTGAAACGCAGCCACCAGACCTAAAATAAGGCCCGATGTTAAAAAAGGAACTTCCCAAATAGGATACATAAAAACCTCCTTTAAATATTTAGAGGCTGTTCAATAGCCTCAAAACTCTGAATAGAAACTTTTATAATCAATGCTATGTCTTTTTAGGCGCCATTTTTATAAAAGATAGTGCCGTGCCCATCGATGGGCACGACACTATGAGATCTGAAAATCATTTGCTCGATTACTATCCTCTCCATAAACCGTGGAGATTGCAGTATTCCCTTGCAGATACCTTTTCCAATTTCACTGGGAAGAAGGCTTCAGGCTTATCATCGGGTCTTAGATATTGGCGGTATACCTTTTTATCGGCAATTAACTCAATCCACTCGATGTAATGCTTCTCCTCCATGGGATGAGGGACACTTCCCACCTTTACAAGAATCCCATCATCCTTAATCTCAACAACAGGGATATGCTTTTCTCTTGATGCATCTACTGTATTTTCCACTAAAAGTTTCATTAGCTCTCCACAGCATTCAAGCTGACCTTTAGATGCATGAATTACCTCAACCATATTGCCACAGACACTGCATCGATAAACCTGCAATCTTTCTTTCATGTTTTGAACTCCTTTTTATATCTTGCCAACCAAATCCAATCCAGGCTTTAGGGTCTTTTTCCCAGGCTCCCAGCTGGCAGGGCATACTTCACCATTGTGCTCACGGACATACTTGGCAGCCTGAAGTTTCCTGAGCAGTTCCTTGGTGCTTCTCCCGAGACTGTTATCATTGATTTCTGTTACTCTCAGCACTCCATCAGGGTCAATGATGAAACTCCCTCGTAGGGAAACGCCTTCCTCTTCTAAGTAAGTCCCGAATTCGCGACAGAGCTTCCCTGAAGGATCTGCGAGCATTGGATATTTGATCTTCTTGATGGAAGGGGACGTGTCATGCCAGGCTTTATGAACATAAACAGTATCCGTGCTCGCACTGAGAACCTCGGCATCCAATTTCTTAAATTCATTATAAGAGTCAGCTGCTTCTTCCAGTTCCGTTGGGCAGATAAATGTGAAATCCGCAGGATAGAAGATCAGTACCACCCATTTCCCTTTGTAATCGGAGAGTTTAATTTTTTTGATCTCTCCGTTGTGATAAGCAGATAATTCAAAATCTGGAACTTTTTGATTAACTTGTATCATTTTTTAACCTCCTTTTTCTTAAAATTAAGACCAAAATTATTTTCAAAGAATTTTTTTCTTTCTCTACTCAATGCTTCAAAACTCATCTTTTTAAGTTTTTCCTCTGTTTCCTTTTTAATCTTTCCCCAAACAGGATGAACACTGCATATATTGCTGAGATCGCACTTCCTTTTATCAATTGCACACACATTTATAGAAAGAGGTCCTTGTATTATCTCGATTACCTCCATAAGGCTAACTCCTTTTGGTTCCTTCCCAAGGGAAAATCCTCCTTTTCTCCCCTTGTTGGATTTTACAATCCCTGTTTTCTCCAATTTCTGGAGAATTTTAGCTAAAAAGCTTTTAGGAATGAGCATCGATTTCGCAATCTCATCAACATTGGCTATTATCCCTTTTTTTTCGGAGAGATATAGAACGCACCGAATAGCGTAATCAGTTTTCCTCGTTATAAGCATGGCAAATTAAATAGGACTATTTTAGTCCTAATTTTAAAATTAAAAATTATATTTGTCAAGAGGTCTTACGATCATTTTGGAGTCAACGAAAATCGAAGTAGTTGGGATATTGGAAGTAAATATATTTCCTAAAGCTGAGGACATCAAGAGAGACCTCTGAAAAAGTCCATCTGCTGCGTTGCAATTTCAGCTTTATCGCTCCAACGTACAGGAAGTACGCCTCCGCTCAAAGCTTCACTGCGCCTTGCATCTGGAGCTTTTTAAGAGGTCTCTAAGTAAATATTCTTATAAGGTATTTTGTTAATAAAAATTAATTTTTAAGAGACCTCCAAGAATAATATTGACTCTTTTTTTGGTAACTGTTATTAATAATCGAAGAAAAACAAATGGGACTGAAGACAGTTTTAGAGAGAAGACCTGAAAATGTCATAAAAAAATTGGGAAAATCTTCGAATGTTCCCGTTATTTCGAGTAAGCGTATATTTGATTCTGTGTTTGAAGAGGATGTGGTTTTGATGGCTGCAAACACAAGGATAAAGTGGGTTATTCCTGGAATTATGAGAGCTGCAAAAGATTTAAATGCTGTTGTGGGTTTTGAGCTTGCAAAGTCCGAATGTAATCTTGAAGGAGGATATACAGGCTTTACCCCTGAAGATTTTTTTAACACAGTTGTGGAGTTTGCAGAGAGAGAAAGATTTATTATTCCTTTTTTTATTCATGCAGACCATACCACAGTTAAGAATACCTCTGAACAGGAAATTAATTCGACAAAAAAACTTATCGAGGAGCAAATAAAGGCTGGTTATACATCATTTGCTATAGATGCCTCCTACAATGAAATTGATGATAATATAAGAATAACTTCTGAATTAGCAAAGCCTCTCTATGAGATGGAGTTTGGAATTGAAGTGGAAGTTGGCGAAATAAAATCCACAGGGCAGAAGGCAGAGCTTACAACAAAAAAAGAAGCAAAATACTATATTGAGTCTTTGATATCAAATGGAATAAATCCCAATCTTTTAGCCATTAACAATGGAGCAAAACATGGAAATTATCTTGAAGGAGAGGAAGTTTTTATCGACCTTGAAAGAACTCTCGAGATAGCAAAAACCATTGAAAGACATGGAGTAAGAATTGCACAACATGGAACAACCGGAACACCAGATAATATAATATCTGTATTTAAAGAAAGTGGGATAAGAAAAGCAAACATAGGAACACTATGGCAGAATGTTGCTCACAGACATTTTCCAGAAGAAATTATGGTGAGGATGAAGGAATGGTCAGAAATGAATAAAAAAGATATAAAATTTGCCACAAAAGAATTTAAAAAAGAAATAGATTCTTTCGATAAAACCACTACAGAAAAGATTGCAAAAGCTTCTTACGAAGAAGCTTACAGGTTGATTAAAATTCTTGGAGGAGAAGATACTGCTTCCCTTGTTCTTGAACATTTAAAATAAGAGAATGGGAAAGAAGTTTTTTAACATAGATTTAGAAGGAAAAAGTTTCTTCAAGATCGATGATATTTCTAAATATCTTAATGTTGATAAAGAAGTAATCAATTACTGGGAGGAAACATTTCCATTTATAAATTCTAAAACAAATTCAGATGGTGAGAAGTTATATGATAAAAAAAGTATAGATATATTTTTCAGGATAAATGAGTTGCTCACAAAGGAGAATTTGACATTAGCTGGGGCAAGGAGGAAACTTCATGAAGAGATAGCCAAGAGAGAAAAAGTTGAATCATTCAAAGATAAAATTTCTTGGATAAAGACTGAACTTTTGCAGCTGTTGACAACCTTAAAGGATAAACGCTAAAATTTAACTTTAGTAAGTCGGGACGTGGCGCAGCCTGGTAGCGCACACGCTTGGGGTGCGTGTGGTCGGTGGTTCAAATCCACTCGTCCCGACCATTTTTTTATAAACTTTAAATGATATTACTTACAAATGATGATGGATTTCTTTCAAAGGGATTGGCAGAGCTCCATAAAAAAATTTCCAGGTTGGATAAAGTATTGATTGTAGCCCCTCAAAAGCAAAAATCTGCAGTAAGCTTTTCTCTAACCCTCCATAGGCCATTAAGGTTACAGAAATTCAAAAAAAATTTTTTTATTCTGGATGGAACCCCCACAGATTGTGTTAATTTTGCCTTGATGAAGATATGCGAAGAAAAGCCAATCCTTATAATTTCTGGAATTAATAAAGGGCCAAACTTAGGAGAGGATGTTCTTTTTTCAGGCACGGTTTCAGCTGCAGTTCAGGGAACACTTTTTGGAATATATTCTCTTGCTGTCTCTTCTATACCTGATGAAAAAGGAAATTATAGATTTGATGAAGCAGCTGATATATCAATTAGAATTTCAAAATGGGCATTGAAAAACGGACTTCCTGATAACACTACATTATCCATTAACATCCCTCCTTCTCCAAAGGGAATTAGAATTACTTCCCTTGGAAATAAAAGATACTTCCCTCAAATTATCGAAAGAACTGATCCAAGAGGTGCATCATATTATTGGATAGGTGAGGGAAAGGCAGAAAGTGCTGGTGATGAAAACACTGATGTGGGAGCAATAAGGGAGGGATATATATCAGTGACACCGATTCATCTTGACTTAACAGATTATAAAGCAATTGAATTATTGAAGTCGAAAAATTTAGAAAGGATATTTAAAAAAAAGAATGAAAATTATTAGAGGGCTCTATGATTGGGTTCTTAAATGGGGAAATTCAAAATATAGTGTTCTGGCTCTTTTCATCGTTGCATTTGGAGAGTCATCCTTTTTCCCGATTCCTCCTGATATTCTTCTTATTACTTTAAGCATTGGCGCGATAACAAGATCATTTTACTTTGCGTTTATAGCTTCTTTAGGATCTGTTTTAGGGGGAATGTTTGGATATCTTATTGGGCTTAAGTTTTTTGAGATTGTAGGAATTCCTATAATCAATTTTTATGGATGGATGGAAGAATACAATTATGCTAAGGAACTTTACAATCATTATGATGCATGGGCTGTGAGCATTGCAGGATTCACCCCAGTCCCATACAAGCTTGCCACAATAACAGCAGGAGTTTGCAAAATTGATTTTAAAGTTTTTGTGATAGCCTCTGCATTAAGCAGGTCAGCAAGATTTTTCCTTGTGGCTTTACTTTTTAGGATATTTGGCGAGAGGGTGAAAGGGTTTATCGATAAGTATTTCAACCTTTTAACGATAGTATTTTTTATCCTTTTAATACTTGGATTTCTCTTTGTAAAATATATACTTTAAAAACAGTAAACTGTAAACAGTAAGCAGTAATGTAAAAAAAGAAATACACATCAAAAACCTAAAAATGTTTAGTTATGAGAAAAAGGTAGCACAAGAAAAAAAGAAACTTGAAAAAATATTTGTTAGAACTTAATGTTGTGTTATATTATTAGATGTATATGAATTATATATTTACTAGGATAGATTTAATATTTAGAAATATATTCTGCTTTTTAAGAGCTTGCAAACATTACTTTTTGCCAAATACTGACAGCTGATTACAGTTGACTGATTACCAATTTGGCGGGGTGTAGCGCAGACTGGTTAGCGCACCTGCTTCGGGAGCAGGGGGTCGGAGGTTCAAATCCTCTCACCCCGACCAAATCGGACTTTCGGGTTTTTGGGGAAAAGAAAAACGATTTTTTGACATCTTTTCTCCCAAAAATTCTTTATCATAACTCTTTTTATAATAAGGAATTAAATCAAATGGCTTTTCAAAATCTAAAAATATTTTCCTGTCCAGCAGGCGATGGTTCGTTCCAATTTTTTCCACAAAGATTTTTATTTCATAAAAATCTTCTGACGAAGCAAGTTTTTCGGCGTGGTGAGCAGTTTTTATCCATTCTCTCAATGGTTCGATTCAATTGTTTCCCTTTCGCCCAAAATCTGACTTTTTCTGCAAAAGCTCTGTTTTTGTCTTAATCAGCTCGTCTTTTTTAACCAGATAGATTTCTTTATCAATAACCCCCTCAAGAAAGGCATTTACTAATCTATCAAGTTTTAGTTCTGTTTCCTTAATTTTTTCCTCAAGATTTTGGGCGAAAGTTTGTGAAGACTGGTTTTGTTCTTTTTCCCATATCTCTACTTGAGCAAGCATTAATTCTTTCCAGTCTTTGCAAAGAGCGACTTTTGAAAGTTCCTCTTTCAGTTGGGCAACAAGTAAATCCTCTCTTAAATATTTCTGACTGCAAGGCCCAAGTCGTTTAGTACACCTATAATAACGATATGTTCCACCATTGCCGTGTGCGTATTGTGCAGTTATGGCAGCACCACACTCGCCACACCTTAATAAACCCACAAAAGGAAAGTTATGACTCTTTTTACTTTTTCTCTGCTTGGCTCTATCTTTTAAAACTCTATGCACAGTTTCAAAAGTCTCTCTGGAAACAATTGGCTCAAATCTGCCTTCATAGGTCTCATCTTTATGGACAATCACACCGATATAAACAGAGTTGGTGAGCATCCGTTGAAGTGTATCCTTGCAAAGTTTTGTTCCATTTTTGCTCACCACGCCCCAAAAACTCAGACGGTCTCCTAAGCTTTCTAAGGTATGTCTTCCTTGCGCAAATTCTTCAAAAGCTTTCTTTACAATTCTGGCTCTTACAATATCGGGTTCAATATTCCTTGTTTTAGGATTATTTACATATCCAAGTGGGGCTAAACCTGTCCATTCGCCTCGCCTGAGTTTTTGGCAAATCCCACGCTTTACATTTTCAGACAAATTATCCGAGTAATATTTTGATTGGCCAAAGGCGACCTGAAACATAAAAAGTCCTTGTGGAGTTGGCTCAAACCAGAAAGTAGGGAAGCACAAAGAAACAATCTTGCCAATATCTACGAGATAAATAATCTGCCCACCGTCAACGCTGTTTCTAGCAAGACGATCAGGATGCCACGCCAAGAGTCCAAGAGGAGCTTTGCTTTCATTTATCTTAGCTAGCATCGCATTAAAAACTTCTCTGCCCGGTTTCTTTGCGCTTTTACTTTCAACAAACTTTTCTATCACTTCTAAATTTTCTCTTTTGGCATATTCTGCCAACTCCACAAGTTGAGCTTCAATAGACATTACTTGTCTTTCTTCGTCTTCTGTGCTCTTACGAGCATAAAGAAAATATTTAGTTTTCATAGTTTCACCTCTTAATTAATTGTTAGTCGCCTTTGGCATCCCAACTTTGTCGGGATTGCGTCCTCGACCTCGCAAAAAATCTTTTTTTATTAAGAGTGCGCCGAACAAAATTTTTTAAAAAGGAATTATTTTTTGCTCGGTCTCGTCCGCCTCTGCCCTTAACCAAAGAAGCAAATGCTTCT
>JBFLYD010000041.1 GCA_040756905.1 Acidobacteriota bacterium | reverse complement strand
ACAAAAAGCGTCTTCACTCATCAATTGGTTATTTATCGCCAGTTGAATTTGAAGATAGGTTGGGAAATGAGTTATATATTGAAAATGTGTCTTAATTTAGTGTCCACTTTTAGGGGTGCACTCCCCTGTGTTTATTCTCTCCTCTTTATCCTCTATGAGGATTACTCTCTCAAATGGAACAAATTCTTTTGATACTGTGTTCTGGAACAAAATATTTATGATGTATCTTCCTGGAGAAATGGGGAGGAAGCTTTCATAGGAGAAAGGATGTGCTCTTGCTACTTTTATGTCTTTTTTTGTAAGCTCAATTGGAGATTCCTCATCTATCTGGTAGGTAGTTTTTCCATCAGGGGTTTTAACTGTTCCATTTATCCTCCAGTTGGCAGAGTATTTATCCTCATAGTGAATTAAAGAGAGGGGCTTTGGAGAGAATGAGTAATGGAGAAAGTAATTTCCATCATTATCTTGAATCACCTCTGTTTGAAGTGTTCCAGAGATTAAATTTACTGAGTAATCTACCTCTACCTTTCCTACTTTCACTAAAAACTCCTCTGCATATTCATCTTTTATGAGTTTGTGAGGAGAGATATTAACTTTACCCAGCAGTTTATCTGATTCTACTGGAGGATTAATTGAGCCACCAGGAATCAAGGATAAAGAAGCTTGAGCTAATTCATAAGAGATATTTGAAAGTGTTTTAATAGAATCTGTATCTCGAGCTTCTTCGCCAGTAGTGCTCTTAAAGATGCCAAACCTTCTACCTTCTTTTCGAAAAGTGATTAAACTTTCTGGTCCATCTATTGAAGGGCTATAAATTTGGTAATCTCCAACTCCGTGTTTTCTATAAAATAAAATATAAAAAAATGGTTCGAGCCCTTGAGAAACATTTCCTTGATAAAACCAGAGCTCACATGGATATATTTGAAATTCACCTGAAAAATTTTGTCTTGATATCGGTTCTCCTAAAATTATGTATATTCTTCCTTGGTCTGTCATCCATCCTGGCTTTGAGGAGTGCCTTCCAAACCATTTGTTTGCATACTCTATCCTTCTGTAATGTTCCTCTTTTAATTCATTCTTTGGTGTTCCTGGAGTTGGGTCTCTCTGTTTCCAGAACTCCTCTATGAATTTATCCCTCAGTTCGTCAGATTCAATCTTTAAAAACATCTCCCTTTCTTTTGGTGTAATTATATAAACTACTTCCTCATCGAGCCATTTTTTGTATTTTGGAGGAAGCTCTGGTTTTTCTAGTGAATAAAATATTTCAGACGAAAAATAAATAAAATTAAGAATCATGGCTATTAATAGATTATTTTTCATTTCTCTTCTTTACATCTCTATCATAAAATTTTTTTTATTTCAAATGTATATAAGTTCTATGTCAACTTCTTACTTTTATTTACAAAAAAATTTTTTTATGATAATTAATTGAAAATTTATAATTTCAGGAGGGAATAATGGATATAAAAATTATAGGAGTAATTGGAGCAGGAACTATGGGTTCTGGCATTGCTCAGGTGGCAGCAAGTTCTGGTTTTGATGTTATTCTCCATGACTTATCAGATGATATATTAAATAAAGCAATAATAAGCATAGAAAAAAGCATTGATAAGCTTATTGAGAAAGGAAAAATTCAGGAAAGAAAAGAGGATATAATTAAAAGAATCATAAAGACTACTGATTTAAATAACCTTAAAGATGCTGATGTTGTTATAGAAGCTGTTTTTGAAAATTTTGATGTCAAAAAAAGTGTCACTGTAGAATTAGATAAAATTTTAAAAGAAGATTCAATTCTTTCATCAAACACATCTTCAATATCAATAACAAAGTTGGCCTCTCTTACCAGAAGACCTGCTAATTTTATAGGTATGCATTTCATGAACCCTGTTCCATTAATGACTCTGGTGGAAATAGTCCGGGGCATTGCAACATCCGATGAAACTTTTCAAAAAATAAAAACTCTGGCAGAAAAAATGGGAAAGGTTCCAGTAGAAGCCAAAGACTATCCAGGGTTTATATCAAATAGAATTCTTCTTCCGATGATTAATGAAGCAATATTTGCACTTATGGAAGGAGTAGGAACAGCAGAGGCTATTGATACTGTTATGAAATTGGGAATGAATCATCCGATGGGTCCTTTAACACTGGCAGATTTTATTGGACTGGATGTCTGCCTTGATATATTAGAGGTTCTTTACGAAGGTTTTAGAGATCCAAAATATAGACCCTGTCCATTGCTTAGAAAAATGGTCGATGCGGGATATCTTGGTAGGAAGACAGGAAAAGGATTTTATGAGTATAAATAAATTTTGACTTTTAACAAAAATTGTGAAAAAATTAAGGAGAGATTAAATGCAAAAAGAAGATTTAAAAGAAAAAGTCAAAGCGGTTGATTCAGCTATTTCTCAAATCGAAAAACAATTTGGAAAAGGCTCGATAATGAAATTGGGACAGAAAGAAATTTCTGTTCCAGTTCCTGTGATACCAACCGGTTCAATTGCTTTGGACCTTGCCCTTGGAATAGGAGGCTATCCAAAGGGAAGGGTTGTTGAAATATTTGGCCAGGAAGCTTCTGGGAAAACTACCCTTGCTCTCCATGCGATTGCTGAGAGTCAAAAGCAGGGTGGAACAGCTGCTTTTATAGATGCAGAACATGCTTTAGACCCGGATTATTCAAAAAGGCTTGGAGTTGATGTAGAGAATCTTCTTATATCTCAACCTGATTATGGGGAGCAAGCTCTCGAAATTGCTGAGATACTTGTCAGAAGTGGAGCTGTTGACATCGTGGTTGTTGATTCTGTGGCTGCCCTTGTTCCAAAGGCTGAGCTTGAAGGCGAGATGGGCGATGCCCATGTAGGTCTACAGGCAAGATTGATGTCTCAGGCCCTTAGAAAATTAACAGGAATTGTTAGCAGGTCTAAAACATGCTTTGTATTTATCAATCAGGTTAGAGAAAAAATTGGCATATTTATGGGAAACCCAGAAACAACCACAGGAGGAAGAGCATTAAAGTTTTACTCTACAGTAAGAGTTGAGACGAAGAAATTAATCTCAATAAAAGATGGAGATCAAACAATTGGAACCAGAACAAAAGTAAAAATAGTAAAGAATAAATTAGCACCGCCATTTAAAGAAGCTGAGTTTGATATTATTTACGGAGAAGGTATATCAGCCGAAGGAGATTTAATTGATGTAGGGGTAAACGTGGGAGTAATTGAAAAAACCGGAACATGGTATTCCTATAAAGGAGAAAGGCTCGGACAGGGAAGGGAAAATATAAAGAATTTTCTTAAAAGTAATAGAGATATATTCAATAAAATTTACGAAGAAGTCAAAACAAAAATAGGCCTTCAAGTAACCTGATAATCTGGAATTAATCTCCTTTTTAAAAATTGCCCTGTGTATGAATCATTGACATTTAAAATATTTTCAGTTTGTCCCTGATAAATGACATATCCTCCCATCTTTCCTCCTTCTGGTCCCAAATCAATTATCCAGTCAGCTAATTTTATTATATCCAAGTTATGCTCGATCACAACAATTGTATTTTCTTTTTCCAATAATTTTGAAAAACACTTTATGAGTTTTGATATATCGTCAAGATGAAGACCTGTAGTTGGTTCATCAAACAAAAATATGTTTTCTCTTTCTTCAGCTAATCCAAGATAATAAGCGAGTTTCAGTCTCTGGGACTCGCCTCCAGAAAAGGTTGAAGTGGCTTGGCCGAGTTTTATATATCCCAGCCCAACTTCTTCCAATGGTCTGATTTTTTCCACAAAGTCATTAAAATCACTAAAAAAATCCATAGCTTCTGTGACACTCATTTGGAGAACATCATAGATATTTTTATCTTTATATTTAACCTCAAGAATTTCCTTTTTATATCTCTTTCCCCCACATTCATCACAGATAAGAGCCACATCTGATAAAAACTGCATCTCTATTATTATTTTTCCCGCTCCTTTACAATTTTCACATCTTCCTCCAGGTGTGTTGAAAGAAAAGTGAGAGGGTGAAAATCCATTAATTTTTGATTCTTTTGTTTGAGAGAATATTTTTCTGATATAATCCATTGCTTTCATGTAAGAGAGAGGAATTGACCTTGGAGATTTTCCTACAGGGTTTTGATCAACAAGAACTACATTTTTGATTTTATCAACACCTTCAATGCGGTCAAAACACTCTTTTTTGTTTTCTTTAATACCTCTGTATATTACTTCATACATCAAAGTGCTCTTTCCAGATCCTGAAACGCCAGTTATACAAGTGAAATATCTTAGAGGGATTTTAATACTGATGTTTTTTAAATTATATTTTCTTGCGCAGAATATTTCTAAAAAATCTTTAGGAATAAACTTTCTTTTTTTTATTAAATCTAATCTTTTTTCTTTGTTTAAATATTTCAATGTAATCGAATTCTCTATGTTTTTAAATTCGTATAAAGGCCCAGAATAAATAACCTGACCTCCATTTTCTCCTGCTCCAGGGCCCAAATCTATTATATAATCCCCTGATTTTATTATATCCATGTCATGCTCCACGACAACAATAGTATTTCCAAGCTTTTTCAGAGAATTCAATATATTTATCAGTCTGTAATTATCTCTAGCATGAAGTCCTACAGATGGTTCATCAAGTATAAAAAGAGTTCCTACAAGAGATGAGCTAAGAGCTGAAGCCAGGCTAATTCTTTGAGCCTCTCCTCCACTTAATGTAAATGTCATGCGATTTAATGTTAAATAATCAAGCCCCACATCTAAGAGAAATATTAACCTTTTTCTTATTTCTTCAAGGGGTGATTCAGCAATTTTCTTTTGATGTTCATTAAGATTCAGTGTTCTAAAAAATTCATATGCTTCTTCCACTGTATAATTTGCTATATCTGCAATTGATTTTTCGCTTATTTTAACGTTTAATGCATCACTTCTCAACCTTGATCCATCACAAGATGGGCATGTTATGTATTTTCTATATTTATGGAGAAATACTCTTACTCCAATCTTATATTTTTTCTCTTCAAGCCATTTAAAAAATCCTTTTACTCCATAATAATCTTCATCTCCATTTAAAATAAAATCTTTCTGGGTTTGAGAAAGTTGATGGAAAGGAGTTTTTATGGAAATACCTTTTTTCTTTGCTTCAGATAAAAGCTCTCTATATAAATATCTTGATGAGGGTTTTGTCCAGGGTTCTATGGCACCCTGCTCTAAAGATTTCGATTTATCAGGTATTATCTTATCTTCATCCAGTTCTATAATATCGCCAAATCCATGGCAAACAGGGCATGCTCCCTGGGGTGAATTGAAGGAAAAAAGGTTTGGATGTAACTCTTCGTACAAAATTTTACATTCTTTACATTCATATTTATCAGAAAAAAACAATTCTTTTCCCATTAAAGTTCTTATTCCGCATCGCCCCTTTCCTTCATTCAATGCAATTTCTACAGAATCAACCAGCCTGTCTCTTTCTTCTCTGTTTAAAATCATTCTATCTACCAAGATCTCAGCATCAATTATTAGTTCTTCAAGTTCATCAACCGAGTGAATTTCATTTCCCTTTAAAAACTTATGAAAACCTTTTTTTCTAAGACCATTCAATCCACCCTCTCCATCCCATTTAAAATAGATGAACAATCTTTCTCCTGAAGAAAGAGAAAAGATATCCTCAATTATGGAATCGATTGAATCTTTCTTAACAGGCCTTTCACATTTATAACAGTAAATTGTTCCGATTCGTGAGAATAAAATTCTCAAATAATCCCAAAGCTCTGTCACCGTGGCTACTGTAGACCTCGGATTTTTTGAGGCGGTTTTTTGCTGAATAGCAATAGCGGGAGAAATTCCATCGATTAAATCTGCATCGGGTTTTTCAATTTTTTCAAAAAACTGTCTTGCATAAGCTGAAAGAGACTCGATATACCTTCTCTGGCCTTCAGCATACAATGTATCAAATGCAAGGGAAGATTTTCCGGAACCACTTATGCCAGTTATGATGATTAATTTGTTCATGGGGATATCTAAGTTTATATTTTTCAGGTTATGAACTCTTACACCACGAAGAATAATATTTTTATTCATAGAATGAATCAATCAAATACAGCTAATTGGCCGCATGCAGCTCGAATGTCTTCCCCTCTTTTCTTTCTCAGGGTAACAGATATCCCAGCTTTCTCCAATTCCTCAGCAAACCAACGAGACCTCCCCTCAGATACAGGCTCATAATTGATAGCCGTCGAAGGGTTAAAAGGAATTAGGTTTATTTTAACTGGTAAGTATTTCAGATATTTTTTTATTTCGATTACATCCTTTTCAGTATCATTAATTTCTTTCATCAAAACCCATTCGATTGTTATTTTATTTCTCTTTTTTAATTGAACCCTTTGAATAAAATTTATCAAATCATTAATAGAATATTTTTTATTTATTGGCATTATTTTCGATCGGATTTTCTCGTCAAAAGTATTTAAAGAAATTGCAATTTTTGGAGATTTTCTTAATTTTAGAATTTCATCTATTCCATGAATTAATCCTGATGTTGATACAGTAATTCTTCTTGGTGAAATAGATATCCCCTCGGCATTTGTGATTAGATCCAATGATTTTTTTAGATTCTCGAGATTATCCAGTGGTTCTCCCATCCCCATGAATACTATGTTTATCCTTTTTTCTTTTCTGTCAACTTCTCTTAAAAGAATGAGAATTTGAGATATAATCTCATCCACATTTAAATCTCGTTTAAATCCCATTTTTCCCGTTAGGCAAAAATCGCACCCTATTTTGCATCCAACCTGAGTTGAAATACAGAAAGTATTTCTGTTTGGCTCGGGCAGGAAAACACATTCTATTTTTAATCCATCTTTTAATTTAAGAAGGTATTTCTTTGATCCATCAGATGATACAGATATTTTTTCTACTTCTGGATACTCCAATGAAAAATTTTCTTTAAGGGTTTTTCTTAATGTCTTTGGAATATCTGATATTTCATCAAAGTCTGATATTCCTTTCTGGTTAATCCATTTAAATATTATTTTACTGTGGAAAATTTTTTTTGTGGAAGGGAATATTAATTTATCAATCTCATCAATATTTTTCCCGATTAAATTTATCTTTCCTTTCACTTCTTATCTTTTTCTCTTACAAGAGGCACAAACCTTACTAACTCTATTTCTTTTTTTATCATCTTGCCTTTTTTTTTCTCTATTAGAGTAAGTACCTGGTAAAATCCTTTTTCAACAGGAATAATCATCCTTCCATTTTCATTTAGTTGATCGAAAAGAGGAGAAGGAATGTCTTTTGATGCACATGTGACAATAATTCCATCATAAGGGCTGTTCTCCTCCCACCCTAAATATCCATCACCAACTTTCACTCTTATATTTTTATAACCTAATTTATTCAAAGTTGATTCTGCTTTTTTGGCGAGTGCCTCTCGTATTTCAATCGTAAAAACTTCTTTAACAATCTCTGCAAGTATAGCTGCCTGATAGCCAGAGCCAGTTCCAACTTCCAGGACTTTCTCATTCCCCTTTAAATTCAATTTTTCTGTCATCAAGGCAACAATATAAGGCTGAGAGATTGTTTGACCTTCATCTATGGGAAGAGGGTGATCTTCATATGCCCATTGTCTTAACTCTTCATCCACGAAGAGATGTCGAGGAACTTTTAACATTGCATTAAGAACTCTTTTATCCTTTACGCCTCTAGCTTCAATCTGATGTTTAACCATTGATTTCCTCAAAGAGGCAAAATCGATTTTTTCCTGTTGAGATAGAGTAAAAATGGTCAAAATTAGTAATAAAATTATACCGATAAATGAATATCTTTTCATATATAAATTATCTCAAACTTTGTTGATACAAGCAAATGTTGGTAAGCAAGCAAAATCTTTGTAGGGGGTCAATGATGTTTGGTTTACATTAAGAAATGCATGTTAATTTTTTTGTTCTTTAGTATAACTCCTTTTTACTGTGGTTTTAAGTCCGCCTCGAATGTTAAACTCTGCTTCCACGAACATTTCTAATGGATCCACCACCTCAATTAGATCTTCTAAAATTTTATTTATAACATGTTCATAGAAAACTCCCACATTTCTATAAGAATGAAGATAATATTTTAAAGATTTTAACTCGATACATTTCCTATCAGGAACATACGTTATTTTTAAATTGGCGAAATCAGGAAGGCCTGACCATGGACAAACGTGAGTGAATTCATTCGTTTCAATGTTTATTTCAATCCTTTTTCCTGGAAACTCATAATTAAAAATGTCTATAATTGCTTTATCAATTACATCAATATTTTCAACATCAAATCTTTTTTTTAAGATATTTTTCTTTGCCATACAGATAAATTATTATCATAAATAAAATCCCAAGTCATCTATACATTAAGTCTTCACTCAGGAGTTATCTATAATTATAGTTTACGAGTGATCAGGAAGGGTGACTCCGAAAACACTATGATGATCCCTACCTGTTTCCTTTAAATTTTAGGTTTGTAGACACCTATAGTTCTATGGTAAGATAATTCAACTCAATTTTTCTGACATTTAAAAAATTATGAAAACAAGGGTTCTGGCTATTACTGGCATAGAAATT
This sequence comes from Acidobacteriota bacterium, assembly GCA_040756905.1. Lineage (NCBI taxonomy): Bacteria > Pseudomonadati > Acidobacteriota > Acidobacteriota bacterium. The sequence continues at coordinate 5,735 of JBFLYD010000041.1, read as the reverse complement.
AAATCTAATATTTTTTGGTTTTACCCAGAGTTAGTGTGCTGTCCCTTCCATATCTTTACAGGCAAAAAAAATCTCTCGACAGCGCACTGAAGGGGTGTGGGGAAGAGGCTTCCCCATACACTAGGTTATCCTTGACTCATTTTTTGAAAAATGTTAATTTTTTGTAGTCCTTTGGGAGGCTAAAATGACTTATAAATTATTGCTGGCTGATGATAGTTTTACAGTGCAGAAGATTGTAACTCTGACATTTTCTGAGATCGGATTTGAAGTTCATGTAGTTAGAGATGGAAATTTTTTTATAGATACTTTAAGAGAAATAAATCCTGATGTAATACTTCTGGATATTAATTTACCAGAAAAAGATGGATATGAATTATGTGAGGAGTTGAATAAATCTGATGATTATTCCGAAATACCAATTTTTTTGATGAAAGGAGCCTTTGATTCCCCTGATGAAGAAAAATTAAAAAATTTAAAGTATCAAGAAATAATATCAAAACCGTTCGACGCCTCTTCTCTTGCTGGAAAAATTAAAGAAATCCTTGAAGAAAGAGAAAAAGTTGAACTGCCTTCTTTTTTACCGGAACAGAATCAGCTTGAAAAAAAGGAAATGATAAACGAGATAAAAGGAGAAGCCCCTGAAATCCCTCAAAAAATCGCCGAAGAGGAAAAAAAGGAAGAAGGTTATCCAATTTTATCAGATGAGTTAATTGAGAGAATAATTGAAAAACTTGTAAAAAAGATTTCACCAGAGGTGGTTAAGGAAGTAGCATCAAAAGTTATTCCTGAGATTGCAGAAATATACATTAAACAGGAAATAGAGAGAGTAAAAGAAGAGGTTAAATCTGAATCATAATTTCTGATGGAAAAATCTTATAATCCTGGAAAAATAGAAGAAGAATGGTACAGGTATTGGGAACAAAATAAGTTTTTCCAGGGAGATATCTATTCTGAAAAAAAAATATTTTCAATGGTAATCCCTCCTCCCAACATCACAGGTTCCCTTCATATGGGACATGCATTAACCTATTCGCTACCGGATGTTATAGTGAGATGGAAGAGAAAACAGGGATTTGATACCATGTGGCTTCCAGGGTTTGACCATGCAGGAATTGCTACTCAGATTATTGTTGAAAAAGAACTTTTAGCTCAGGGTGTTAAAAAAGAGGATTTAGGAGAAGAAAAATTCTTGGAAAAACTCTGGGAATGGAAGAAAAAATCCAAAGCCCTGATCGCCAATCAACTCAGAAGATTAGGGTGTTCTTTAGATTGGTCAAGGGAGAGGTTTACATTAGATGAAGGACTTTCCAGAGCCGTTAGAAAAGTATTTGTTTCTCTATACAGAGAAGGATTAATATATCGAGACTATTATCTAGTTAATTGGTGTCCCCGATGCCGTACTGCTATTTCGGATTTAGAAGTAATTAATAAACAGAAAAAAGGTAAATTATATTACATAAAATATCCCATAATTGATGGAAGTGATTTTATTGTAGTTGCTACCACTAGGCCTGAAACTATGTTGGGAGATACAGCTATAGCTGTAAACCCTGAGGATCCTAAATATATAAATTATGCTGGGAAAAAAGCAATATTACCATTGGTAGGAAGGATATTACCAATTATCCATGATGAGAGAGTCGAAAAGGAGTTTGGCACAGGAGCAGTTAAAGTAACACCTGCCCATGATCCCCTTGACTTTGAAATTGGGAAGAACAAGAACTTAGAGATAATCAAAGTTATCGATGAGTCAGGAAAAATGAACATGGAGGCAGGACAAGAATTTTATGGTCTTGATAGAATTGAAGCACGGGAAAGAATAGTAAAAAAGCTCAAAGAACAAAAATTCCTCATGAAAATCGAAGATTATGAACATTCGATAGGTCACTGTCAGAGATGTGATTCAGTAATTGAGTATAATCTTTCATGGCAATGGTTTATGAAAGTAAAGCCATTGGCTGAAAGAGCAGTTCAGGTTGTAAAAGAAGGAAGGACTAAATTTATTCCTGAAAATTGGGAAAAAATTTACTTTGATTGGATGGAGAATATTCATGATTGGTGTATATCTCGACAGATCTGGTGGGGTCATAGATTACCTGTATGGTATTGTAAAGAGTGTAATGAGATTATTGTGGATGAGGAGCCACCGATAAAGTGTTCAAAGTGCAAAAACTCTGATTTGAGACAGGAAAAAGATGTTCTTGATACATGGTTTAGTTCTGCATTGTGGCCATTCTCCACATTGGGTTGGCCTGATAAGACTGAAGACTTAAAGAGATATTATCCTACAGATCTTCTGATAACAGGGTTTGACATAATATTTTTCTGGGTAGCAAGGATGATAATGATGGGCATGAAGTTTTTGAATGGAGTTCCTTTCAGAAAAGTATTCATAAATGGATTGATCAGGGATGAGCATGGGCAGAAAATGTCTAAATCAAAAGGAAACATAGTAGATCCGATTGATGCCATCGACGAATTTGGGGTTGATGCCTTAAGGTTTACTCTTGTCTCGTCCACAGTGGCAGGGATGGATATAGCTTTATCAAAGGGAAAAATTTTTGGCTATAAAACATTTGTCAATAAAATATGGAACGCTTCAAGATTTGTACTAATGAATTATAGGGGAGAAGATTTAAAAATTATGGAAGAAGAATTGACTCTTCCGGATAAATGGATCAGGAGCAAGCTTAATGGTTTAGTTAAACGGATAAATCATTGTCTGGAAAATTTTTTGTTTCACGAAGCATGTGAGGAGATTTATCATTTTATCTGGCATCAATTTTGTGATTGGTATGTGGAAATGGTAAAACTGGATTTAAAGAAGAGAAAAATAACGAGTTTGTCTAATTTAATTTTTACTCTAAAGGATATATTAAATTTATTGCATCCCTTTATGCCATTCGTTACAGAAGAAATCTATCAAAAGCTTCCGAATCATGGAATATCCATATGTGTTTCAGAATATCCAAAAGAAAGAAAAGAATTTGAAGACATAAAGGCTGAGGAAATGATGGATGTGATAATTGAAACTGTGAAAGAAATAAGAAAGATAAGAGTTGAAAATAGAATACCTCCTCAGAAGAAAGTAGAGGTTTATTTCATACCATCAGGAGAAGAGATAGATCAAATTCTTCACAAAAATATTGATTACATACAACTCCTTGTAAACGCAAAAGGAATCAATTTTGTATCAATTTTTCCCGAGGATAAAAGAATTTTGAAAGGTGCTTGTCGATATAGCGAGGCGGGAATTTTTTTACATGAAGTTGAAGATTTAGAAGGAGAGAAGTTAAGATTGAAAAAGGAGATTGAAAAAATTAATAGGGAAATGCTCCTTCTGGAGGAAAGGATGAAAAATAAAGATTTTATTGAAAAGGCACCCCAGAAAATTATTAGCGAAACCCACAATAGATATAGAGAATTAACTGGATTAAAAAAGAAGCTGGAAGATTCCCTCACTAAATTTTAAATTGATAAAGTTAGGAGAAAAAACTTTCATTTTCGAAAAATGCACATCGAGTAATAGATTGTCTAAAATTTGGGCTGAAAAGGGTTACCCTGAGGGAACATGTATTGTATGTCTTGAACAGACAGAGGGGAGAGGCAGGCTCGATAGAAAATGGCATTCCCCTAAGGAAAAAGGATTGTATCTATCCTTGATTTTAAGACCGTTGCTGGAGTGCAGGGATATAACTATTCTATCTCTTTTAACAGCAATGTCATGCGCTGATTTTTTAAATGAAAAATATGGTTTTTCAGTAAAAGTTAAATGGCCTAATGATCTTATTTTATTCGATAAAAAGTTAGGTGGTATTTTATTAGAAAGCTCCACAAAAAATGATATGGTTGAATATGTGGTGTTGGGAATTGGGATAAACTTGAAGAATAGATTAGAAGATTTTCCAGAAGATATAAAAGATAAGTCAATTTCAATAAAAATTGGGTACAGCACAGAACCAGATTTCGATGAAATTAGAACTGGCTTGGTTGGGTATTTGTCAAAGTGGCTTTCTTATTTTTTTCAGAATAAAAAAAATTTAATCTTAGAAAAGCTATCCTTTTATTCCTATTTAAAAAAAGATGATAAAATAGAGATCAGAACAGGAGAGAAAATTCTGTATGGGATTTTCATGGGGTATGGTGAAACTGGATATTTAAAAATAAAAGTGGATGATGGATTGGAAGAAATATATGAAGGAGAGCTGGTTAAAATTGAAAAATGAAATTCTTTTAGCTTTGGATGTTGGAAATACAAATATAACAATAGGAATTTTTAAGAAAAAGAAAATTATATCTTATTGGAGAGTTTTTACAGAGAGAGGAAAAACTTCGGATGAATATGGAATCCAGTTGATAAATTTTTTAGAAAATTCAGGCTATTCTGAAAAAAATATATCAGGAATAGTAATTTGTAGCGTGGTTCCTCCTTTAACTCCTATAATGGTTAATATGGCAGAGAAGTTTTTTAAAAAGAAGCCGATGGTTGTTTCAAGAGCACTGAACACAGGTATTAAAATTTTATATAAAAATCCAGATGAAGTTGGAGAGGATAGAATAGTGAATGCTGTTGCAGCTTTTAATAAATATGGTGGACCTGCAATAATTGTAGATTTCGGTACCGCAATCACTTTTGACATAATATTGGAAAAAGGAGAATATCTTGGAGGAGTGATAGCTCCTGGAGTTGAGATATCTTCAGAGGCGCTTGCTCATAGAACAGCCAAACTTCCCAAGGTCGAGATAAAAAAACCAGAAAAAGTAGTAGGAAAAACAACTATAGAAAGCATACAATCAGGGCTATACTTCGGATACGAGAGTCTTGTGGAAGGTATAATAAAAAAAATAAAAAAAGAACTGGGGATTAAAGCAAATGTAATTTTAACCGGAGGTTATGGAGAGGAGATATTTGGAAAATTGAAAATTTTCAACATAGTTGATCCTTTTCTAACATTGGAAGGTTTAAGAATTATTTATGAAAGAAATAGTTAAGCTGAAAAAATATTTCAATCAGATAAGTAGAAAGATAGAAGAAATTTGTGGAAAACCTTACTTTTTTTCTGCAAGAGATGTAGTTTTATTGAGAGAACTTTTTGAAAGAAACATTCCTTCAAGGGTTATAAATGAGGGTATTGATTTCGCATGGGAAAAATTCAGTATTGCCAAAAAGAGAAAGAGATTTTCTTTTTTTGCTTCAAAAAAATTCATTTATAAAGCATATGAAAGATATAGAGAAAAAAGAGTTGGATTATCAAAAGGAAATCCATTAAAAAAGATTATTTTGATAGAACAAGAGGTTATAAATTTTTTAAAAATAAACTCAGTGGAAGTAGAATATTTAAAAAAATATTACAAAAAAGTTCTTGAAGATTTAGAATATGTAAAACAAAATATTAAAACTGTTGAGTGCTTGGATTCTGTGGATTCAAAGATAGAAGAAGAAATATTGAAAAGAATTACTGAGGAAAAAAAGCAGGAAATTATAAAAATTTTGAGAAAAAAATATGGAAAAAATGTATTTATGAATGATAACATGAAAAGAATTGGAGTATTAAAATATATTAGAAATAAATATCGTATTCCCTATGTATCATCATTTCTTCACTAATTGCATATTCCGATGAATCTGGCCACTGATTCTGATTGAAAGTGGCCACCTGTCGGAGCGAAGTGACGCTGAATTTTCATTATACCTCAGAGTGGCTGGATTGAGTCAAGGATGACTTTCTTTTCCT
>JBFLYD010000040.1 GCA_040756905.1 Acidobacteriota bacterium | reverse complement strand
ACTTTTTCAAATTCTGATTTCATCGAAAAAGTGGCCGGAATAAATCGGAATGGGTGGCCACTTTCAATCAGAATCAGTGGCCGGTTTGAATCGGAATCGATGGCCACTTTGGATCGGAATATACAAAGCAGAAATAATTAAAAAAGCGCTTTTTAAATCAAAAAATAATAAAACAAAAGCAGCAAAAATGCTTAAAATAGATCGGATGACTCTCTATTCAAAAATAAAGAAATTTAACTTATGGCAAAAGTGAAAATTATGATTTACAAAATATGTAAGATAAACTCTACAAATTTGTTCTTTTTTCTCTAAAATTCTTTTCCATTTTTTAATTTAATTTCCCGTGCCTCAATAAATAAATATCAAGAAAAATAAAAATAAATTTTAAAAAGAATTTAGAGTGGCACGTTTCTTGCTTAAAATTTAAATGTTAATTGGATTAAAGTGAATAGAAAAGAAATTGAAAAAATATTAATTGTCGATGATGATAAAGATTGGAGAGAAACGATAGGTGATATTTTGAAAAAACAGGGATATAAAATATTATTTGCAAAAAATGGTAGAACATCTTTAAAGATATTAAAAAAAGAAAATATTGATTTAATTATACTGGATTTGAGACTTCCTGATATAAGTGGAATGGAAGTCCTTGAAAAAGCAAAGAACATGTTAAACCCTGTTAAAGTCATAATGATATCTGCATATGGAAACAAAACCATTAAAAAGAGGGCAAAAGGGGCAGGAGTATTAGAATTCATGGATAAGCCATTTAGTGAGAAAAGGTTATCTGCAATTGTAATGAAAGCTTTTAAAAATGGGGAGAAAAGATAAAAATGAAACTAAATGAAGAGGATGAAAAAATCAAATCAGATTATCGAATCCAGGAATTGCTCAATGCTTTAGATGAAGGCATTTTAGATATGGAATTTGTTCGAGAGAAAATTAAGAAGATATTAGGTCATGAAGTAGAAATTGTTAAGGGGCATGATGGGAAATATAAAATTATATTATAAAGTATTAAAAAATTTAAAAGAAAGGAGGTGAATGAAGATGGCAGTAGAAAAGGCTATTGCATCCTCAAGCCTGGTTGAAGTGGTTGATAGAATCCTTGACAAGGGTATAGTCATCGATGCCTGGGTAAGGGTTTCTCTGGTTGGTATTGAGTTGTTAGCTCTTGAAGCAAGGGTTGTTATTGCTTCGGTTGAGACCTACCTCAAGTATGCTGAGGCAATTGGTTTAACCACAACCGCAGCTGCTTAAGATTGCGGACCAGGCTTAAAAGAGGACGATACTTGCCAATGTATCCTCGAAAAAAAGAGCATACATCGCCAAGTATCCTTCTCTAAGTTAATCTAAAGAGTTTAATTTAAACTAAAGAGGAGGTAAAAAAATGGCAAGATTAGAGGAAATAAGAAATTTGAGCAAAGACATTATTGCTTTATATGATGCAAGAATGAAAGAAAAAGAGAATAGAAAGAAGAATGTAAGAAATTTTTTAGCCAAGAGTGAATCTGAGAGGAAAAAAGAATTTGATAATATGCTAACCCATATTCAATCTTATCAGAAGCAGAGGAAAAGCGAAGTAACTAATATGTTGAAAGACTTCCAGATAAAACATAAAGAGATGGCTGATATCTTAAGAGATAACTTATCTAAAGGTGAGACTGAGAGAAAGAGAGAATTTGCGAGGATGTTTAGTGACATTCAGTCCAGTTATAAGGATATTCAGAAAAAGATCAGTAATTTATTGGAGAACTTCAAAGAAGAGCAAGAAAAGGTTGCTACTATATGGCACGATATGAATGTCAAAATGGCAGAAAAAAGGGGTAGTGCACCAAAAATAGAAATAACCCCTGTAGAAAAGAAGATCGTATCACCCAAGCGAGAATTAGAAGAAGAAATAGCTGAGGAAAAGATAGAAGCATTTTCTTTAAAGAAGGAAGTCCCATCACCTAAGCCAAAGAAAAAAATAAAGAAAAAATAAAACAAAATCCTTACCCCTTGTTTTGAAGTTAGGCTTGAGCAGAATGGAGTTACAAAATGAAAGAATTTGAGTGTGCTTATTGTAAAGGTAAAGGCGTGGATCCTTTCGAACTTTTATCCTCTCTTGCAAAGTGTCAGGTATGCGGGGGGAAAGGTAAAGTTACAGTTTTTGAACCTGTATTAAAATGCGCATATTGCCAGGGCACAGGTATCCATCCTTATGGTGTTCGCATTACCTGTACAGTATGTGGAGGCAAAGGATTAGTTACAATTGATGAGGGAATAAATAATGAATGTTTTGATTGCAGAGGCAGTGGCCGTGCTCAAGAGAGTAAACTACCTTGTCTCATATGTAAGGGCAAAGGTATAGTTGTTCAGAAACACAAAGAAATTCGCTTCTATTAAGCAGAAAAAAATAAAAATTTTTATTAAGGAGGTAAGTTATAAATGATAGAAGAGATGACCACAGTAATAGAACCCAAGCCCTTGCCAGATTTTGTAGAGACTGAGATGGTAAGGAAAATTACCAATCGTGCGCTTGCTTATATTAAAGCTGGCTTTCCAATTCATTTCAGGGGACCTTCAGGCACTGGAAAAACTACTTTAGCCATGCATCTTGCAAGTAAAATTGGAAGACCAGTTGTAATGATTCATGGTGATGAAGAGTTTACTACTTCTGACTTAATAGGAGGAGAATATGGTTATAGATTTAAAAAAATAGTAGATCGCTTTGTTTCCCGTGTACTCAAGGTAGAGGAAGATATGATGAAAAGGTGGGTGGATAATCGTTTAACAGTTGCCTGTAGATATGGACTTACTCTCATCTATGATGAGTTTACACGTTCTCGTCCTGAAGCAAATAATATTTTACTTTCCATCTTACAAGAGAAAATGATGGATTTACCGGCTGGTCGAGAAGAGGGGCCTTATTTGAAAGTCGATCCAGATTTTACTGCCATTTTTACTTCTAATCCTGAGGAATATGCTGGAGTACATCGTAGCCAGGATGCCTTAAGAGATAGAATGGTAACCATTGACCTTGATCACTATGATAGAAAAACAGAGATTGCCATAACTAAAGCAAAATCGGGCTTGAGCAGTAAAGAGGCAGAAAAAATAGTAGATATCGTAAGGTCTTTAAGAGATTCAGGTGAGTGTGAATTTTATCCAACTATTCGTGGATGTATAATGATTGCTAAAAGCCTAAGAGTGCTTAATGGAACTATTAAAAAAGATAATCAGATTTTCAGGGAAGTCTGTCAGGATATTTTAGCCTCGGAGACCAGCCGTGTAGGCTCAAAAACCAATCAGGAAAGGGTAAAAAAATTAGTAAGGGAACTGATAGATAAATACTGTTAAAAAATATTAATAGTTAGTAAATAATCTTCCTTTGTGAAGGAAGATGCAGGAATTGAGATTTTTGGGTATTAGAAAGGCGAGGAGCAAAAAGAACCAAGCAAAAAATAGGAGGTGAGAAAATGACTTTAATGAGAACATTTTCAAAAGTGGATAAGGATGGAAAAATTGCTATCCCAGATAACATTCGAAAAGAAGCAGAACTAAGAGAAGGGCAATTAGTCGAGCTTAAGATTGTAGGAGCAAGCAAAAAAAAGAGTGTTTTAATTACACGGAGAAAAACTGCCAGATAAAAATGTATATTTATGGCATTATAGAGACTAACGAAGAAAAATACTTTGGATCTATAGGTATTACTGCAGATGAGGAGGTCTACACAATTTCTCATAAAGATATCGCTGCCTGTGTAAGTGATTCCCTAAATGTAAATTACTCTTCCTTGATGAAGGATACATTGATTAAATTTCTTATGAGACATCAATTTGTTATTGAAAATATAATGAAAAACTATACTATCATTCCTGTCAAATTTGGGACTACAGTCTCAGGTAATGAAGATGTTCAAGAGGTATTGAGGAAGGGATACAGAGAATTTAAAGATACTTTGCGATATATAAATGGAAAAATAGAACTTGATATAGTAGTTAGCTTTGATGATTTAGACTCAATTTTGAAGGAGATAGGTGAGATATCTGAAATCAAGAAATTCAAGGAAGAGGTTTTATCAAAGTCTTCTAAAGGAACTTTAGAAGATATGATAAAGGTAGGAGCGATGGTAAAGAAAGTCTTAGACAGGCAAAAGAATGAGTGTAACTCACAAATATTAAATTTTTTAAAAAGTGAAGCTATAGAATTTCGACGTCACGAAGTTATTATGGATGATAGTATGATTTTAAATTGTGCTTTCTTATTGGATAAGAATAAAGAGAGAGAATTTGATCAAAGAATAAAGGAAGTGGATCAAAAATTTGGTGGAAGATTAAATTTCCGTTGCATAGGCCCTCTTCCTCCATATAGTTTTAGCACAGTGGAAATAAAAAAAGTTGAATTTGAAGCATTAAATAAAGCAATGAATACATTAGGATTAAGCAATAAAGTTACACAATTAGAAATGAAGAAAGCCTATCGTAAATTAGCATTTAAATATCATCCTGATAAGAATCTCCATAATCCCGAGACCCGATCCAGATTTGCTGAGCTGAACAATGCTTATAAACTTCTCAGTCTTTATTGTCATGGAAGCAAACACTCATTTGAAAAGGAAAAGGCAGGGGATTTTATCTCAGTCAGGATAATAAAAGACCTCATGGACCCAAGAAAATGATAAAGGAAGGCAAATATATTTACTGTATAATTCAGAACAAGGAGGATAGGAATTTTGGCTCTATTGGCATTGGTGGCAGAGGCGATGAAGTAACTACTATATCCTATAAAAACTTAGCGATGGTAATCAGCAACTCACCAATGGAGAAGTATATGGTAAGTCGGGAGAATCTACTTGCTCACCAAAAGGTTATTGAGGAAGTTATGAAAGATTACACTGTTTTGCCGGTAAGATTCTGTACTATTGCCTCCAATGCCGATGAAATAAGAAACCTTCTTGATAAGAGATATTTAGAGTTTAAAAATCTTCTCCGAGATATGGATAATAAAATTGAATTAGGAGTTAAAGCATGGTGGAAAGATATGAATATTATTTTTAACGAAATCGTTGAAGAGAATAAAGAAATAAAACGATTTAAAGAGAAAATTTCTAAAGAATCAATTGAAGTAAGTTATATGGATAGAATAGAGATTGGAAAGATGGTGCAGACTGCCCTGGAGAACAAAAAAGAGAAGGAGGCAAAAGAGATATTCAATGTCTTAAGGAAATCAGCATACAATGCTAAAAATGTCAAGGTTTATGGAGATAACATGATTTTAAATGCTGCTTTTTTAATAGATAGAGCGAGAGAAAAGGAGTTTGATACATTAATGGACAATTTTGATAAAAAATATGGTCAGAGAATAAAGTTTAATTATGTGGGACCAGTTCCACCTTATAATTTTGTTAATATTGTCATATATAACGATTAAGATGTTTATAATCGATGATATTTTGCTTACCCCTGTAAAGGGGTTGGTATGGATGGCTGATAAGATAAAAAAGCAAGCAGAAGCTGAATACCTTGATGACTCTAAAGTGCAAGAAAATCTTATAAGTATCCAGATGGACCTTGAAGCTGGTCTTATTTCCGGAGAAGAATACAATGAGCAGGAAAGAAAACTTTTAGAAAGATTGGAAGCTATTAGAAAATATAAAGAAGGAAAGCGATAAAGGAGGTGAAGTTAAATGGTAAATTCTATAGGAGAATTAATTGAGAAGACTCGTAAGGAATTAAATAAACTAACAGGATTAAAGCTTTCTTCTACAGTAGGAGCTATCAAAGATGAAAAAGGCTGGCGTATAATTGTAGAAATGATTGAAAAAAAATCAATTCCTGACCAGATGGATATTCTGGCAATCTATGAGGCTATTGTAGACGATAATGGAAATCTCTTTGGGTTTGAACGAAAAAGAATGCGTAAGAGAATTGAGACATCAGAAGAAAAGTAAAAAGAGATTAAAAAGGAGACTATTTTAAATGACTTTGGAAGCCACAAAGGATAGTTCAGGGTCATTAGTAGATGTAATAGACCGAATCCTGGATAAAGGCTTGGTAATTAATGCAGATATAGCCATATCTTTAGCTGGAGTTGAGCTTCTTGGTATCAAGATAAGGGCAGCTCTTGCCTCATTTGAAACTGCTGCCAGATATGGCTTGGAATTTCCCTCTGGAACAAATGTTGAGACGGATGCCTGGAAGAAAGCCATTGTAGAAAAAGATACATGTCCCCAGTGTGATAAGATGGTGCCTCGAGAAGAACTTTTGACTGATGGATGTCCCTGGTGTGGCTGGCATAGTGCTAAGACAAAGACAAAACCACTTGCCTAAAAGATAGAGAAGCTCTATGAACAAAAAAGTGATTACTGAGAAATTTTAGAAAAAAGGTTATTTTATTTGTAGATATAAACCAAGTAGGGAGAAGTGAACTATGGACATTAAAACAAACAGAAATATAAAAAGTAGTCTGGATGTCGTGAGAACTCAGAAGATACCTTCTATAACATCAAGGATAGAGGAGCAACTGAAAGCTGAATTGGAGGAGGACTTTGGACCGATATTAAAAGATGAAGAAATCTCTGAAATAGCTCGTAAGGAAGAGGAGAGAAAAACAAAGCAGAATCTGGCTCTAAAAAAATCAAGAATGAATATAATAAGGGTTAAGGAAAAAGCAAAGGATACTCAAAGGATAAGACAGGCCTTGGTTAAGGCGGAAATTCACTGCAAAACCAAAAATTTAGATGTAAGGACAAACACAAAAATCAGTAGAGGTTCTGGGAAAAAAGAGTATTCAAAATTTAAAAAAATTAATATTACCTACTAAAAAAAGTAACTTGTGCCTGGAGCGAAGATGCCAATCAATATAGAGGAAGGCAATCTTAAACACGGCATTTTAGGTTTGGTTATTGCTTTAGTAGAGATAATCAAAGATGCTCTCAATCTTCAGGCAATAAAGCGTATGGAGGGAGGGAGGTTATCCGAGGAAGAGATGGAGAGGCTTGGTGAGGCTCTTATGGAGTTAGATGTGGCAATTGAGGAGGTAAAAAAGGAGCAGGGTATCACTGAATCAGTTAAATCAGTAAGAGATGGATTGGATAGTATTGTGGATGATGTATTAGAAAAAATGGTAAACCCTGAAGGATGGAGAAAAGAAGCAGAGAAGATGGAAATTTAAAATGGAGAGGGGCTTATATCTTTATTGTATAGCCGAGGGAAATGATAAGATAACCCTTGGCAATATCGGAATAGATAACAGTGAGGTTTATACTATTCCTTGTGAAGATTTATGCGCTATAGTTCATAAATGTCCTTCAGAGCCCTATAAATCAGAAGACAATGAAGTGGTAAAAAAATGGGTAATGGCTCACCAGAAGGTCATTGATATTGCGTGGGAAAGATTTGGCACTGTCTTACCCTTGGGTTTTGACACCATAATTAAAGGCGAAGAAGGAATCGAACCAGAAGAGAATATGAAGAATTGGATAAGGGATGATTATAAAAATCTAAAACAAAAATTTGCTAAGGTTAGAGATAGAGCCGAATATGGAGTTCAAGTTTTCTGGGATTTCATGGTGATTGTAGAGAAAATAATAGAAAATAACCCAGAAATTAAGAAATTAAATGAGGAAATAAAATCCAAATCTAAAGGCTTAGCTTATATGTATAAACAGAAACTTGAGAATCTGTTAAAGGGAGAGGTTGAGGCAGAGGCAGAGAGGTATTTTAGAGACTTCTACGAGCGGATTAAAAGATATGCAGATGAAACCAAAGTGGAAAAGATCAAAAAGTCTGAAGAGGGAAAACAGATGTTAATGAACCTTTCCTGTTTACTTCCTAAGGATAAGAGTAAAGTACTGGGTGATGAATTAGAGAAAATTAACAATACGGAAGGGTTCTTTGTTCGTTTTACCGGCCCATGGCCACCATATAGTTTTGTATAGGAATCAAAATTTAATGGAGCCTATTCGGAATTCTCGAGCTACTCTGGTAGATTTATTGGACAGGATTTTAGAGAAGGGATTGGTAATTAATGCAGACATAATAATTTCTGTTGCCGGTATACCTTTGATTGGAATCAGCTTAAGAGCAGCATTAGCAGGGATGGAAACCATGCTTAAATATGGTGTAATGCAGGCCTGGGATGAGAAGAGCAGAGCCTGGGAAACAAAACACAGAAAACTCCAAAAAGAAGCACAGGAAGTTATAAATATTTAAAAGAAAGATGAATACAATAAGGAGTAGTTTAGATAAGCTGAGAAAATTGCCTGAATTTCCTTTAGAAGAAAATGAAAAAATAATAGAGCATTATACAGCATCGTATGATATGGGAAATTCTCAATTTTCTTCCTGGAGATTGGGTAATCTATACCTTACCAATAAACGAGTTTTTTTTGCTCAAGGTCGAAAAATAATATTCAATATTCCTATGTCTCAAATAAAAGATATAAACATAGTAGAAAGAAGATGGATCCTCGGAAAAAAGATTGAGCAACTTCGTATCTCTTGGGGTGATACCAAAACTAAATTTGTTTATATCGGAATAAAAAACCCTGCTTATTGGAAAGATTTAATAGAAGCAGAGGCTTAAGAATTTATCCATGACAGATGATAATGGTGAAAGGATTATATTGCAGGAAAAAGCAGGTCTCCTTACAATTCCTGCATCTCATTGGAAACTTGGAACTCTCTGCCTAACAAATAAAAGACTCACTTTTTTCCAGCCAAATGGCATTATAATTAATATTTTCTTAAATGACATAAAAGATATCAAAATAGAGAAAGTTCCTTATGCATTTACCAAAAGGAATGCCCTCTGTATCTTGTATCAGGACGAAGATAAAGCTGGGACGTCAAAAGCATATCTGATAATAACTAACGTTGAAGTCTGGAGGAAAAAAATTTATGATATTTCATTATTAAAAATAAATGAGGATAAAGTAGATAAGATTGTTAAAGAATTAGACCTCGATAGCCAGGCTCTATTAATATATATCTGGAATAACCGACATGCAAAGATTGATGAGTTAGCCTGTCTTATAAAAGCTTCTACCCATATGGACGTGCTCTTAAAAATAAGAGAAATTATTAATCCAGCTGCGGAAAGGATAATAGGAAGTCCCATATTAGTATTTGAAAACTCAAAAATCGATGAGATTACAGGCGAAAGGGTCTGTTCTAGCTGGTGGATAGCAGGTCAGGAGAAGAGCTACGCCCTTAAAAAAGAACCTTTTATAGATATCTTTGATGAAAATGATCATTTAGCTATCATTGTAGAGTTAGCCAGTAGTGTTCAAAAAGAAGATATCATAATTAAAATAAGAAATAATACTTTATACATAACAGCTTATGGACTGGAAAATAAAGTAAATAAAGATATAGCCCTGCCTTTTAAGGTTGATTCAAAAAGATTTTTTAAGAGATTTAACAATGGGATTTTACAGGTTAGACTGAAGAAGGCTTAAAGGATAGAATCCTGTTAGAGATTTTCTCAGCTATCTGGGGTAGATCTCTAATGGTAAATAAAAAAGTAGATAAGGAGACAAAACATGCATGAAGAAGAGGAAATAAAAATAGCCTGCTCTATGTTTAAAAAGTATGAATCTGAAATTAAGAATTTAACCCAGAAAATTAATGAGTCTAAAAAGATCAATCAGAAATCCCGATATGCTGAAGGATTATTAAAAGAGGTTGAGAAGCTTCTTTCCTGTCCTGATTATGATGAGATAAAATTAGATTGTAAAAATTGTCGGACTATTTCAGAGTTTCGCAAACAAACTGCAGAGTTAGTAATTAAGACCTGCAAGTTAAGAGGTATCTAATATAAACGCATTTAATTCTGATGCATTCCTGTCCCCTCACCCCTCCCTCTCCCCTGAGGGGAGAGGATTGAGGTGAGGGGGAAAACGAGTAAGATGTAACAAATATTAGTACTTTCGTATTAGTGTCGTGTCAGCAGCTACATTATTGACAATTTAGTCCAGGAGTGGCAAAGTGAAAAAGAAAATGACATTAAAAACTTTAACTCTCAAAGTAGCTGAAGCAAAAACAAGGGATGTAGGAAGAGGAATTGCAAGAATTGACCCAAGCGATTTAAAGCTGATAGGTGTTGAGGTGGGGGATGTTATATTAATAAGCGGCAAGCGAGATACTCCTGCAAAGGTGATGCCTGCCTATCTAGAGGATAGAGGCAAAGGAATTGTTCAGATAGATGGCCTTATTCGTGAGAACGCCCAGATTGGAATTGATGAAAAGGTTGAGGTTCAGAAAGTCTCCTTTAAATCAGCCAATAAGATTACTTTAACTCCGATTACAGTTAGTTCCCTGCGAGGAGAAAAAGATACAAGATATCTGGGTAGATTAATGGAAGGTTTGCCTTTAATGAGTGGTGATCGAGTTCGAGTAAATCTATTTGGTGCCCGCTCATGCGAATTTAGAGTGTTAGATACAGTTCCTAAAGATGTTGTCTTAGTTCAACCTACAACTCTTATCAAACTGGAATTAAGAGAAATTAGTGAAAAGCATGCCTATAAGATCTCTTATGAAGACATTGGAGGTCTAAGTGTACAGATTCAAAGGATAAGGGAAATGATTGAACTTCCTTTGAAGTATCCTCAACTCTTTGATAGATTGGGCATAGATGCTCCAAAAGGGGTTCTTCTGTACGGTCCTCCAGGCTGTGGCAAAACCCTTATTGCAAAAGCAGTAGCTAATGAAACGGATGCCTATTTTACCCATATAACTGGGCCAGAGATTATGGGAAAATTTTATGGAGAATCTGAGGCCCGTTTAAGGTCAGTATTTGAAGAAGCCCAGAGAAATGCTCCAGCGATTATCTTCATCGATGAGATTGATGCCATTGCTCCGAAAAGAGAAGAGATGGGCGGTGAAAAACAGGTGGAGCGAAGAGTTGTAGCACAACTTTTAGCTTTAATGGATGGCTTAAAAGCACGAGGCCAGATTATTGTTATTGCTGCTACCAACTTACCCAATACCCTTGATCCGGCATTAAGACGACCTGGCCGTTTTGACAGAGAGATCTCTATACCTATTCCGGATAAAAATGCTCGCTTAGAAATACTTCAAATCCATACTCGGGGTATGCCCTTAGCTAAAGATGTAGATTTAGAAAAATTAGCAGACATTACCCATGGCTTTGTAGGTGCAGATCTGGAAGCCTTAGCCAGAGAAGCAGCTATGGTAACTCTTCGAAAGCTTCTTCCAAAGGTTAACTTCGAAATGGACGAAATACCTTATGAGGAGCTTATGGAATTGCAAGTTACACAAGATGCTTTTCTGGAAGCATTAAAAGAGGTAGAGCCTTCGGCTTTGAGGGAGGTATTTGTTGAAATACCGGATGTTGGCTGGGATGATATTGGGGGGCTCGAAGATATAAAAGAACAGCTAAAGGAGGCTATAGAGTGGCCGTTAATCCATGCTGATGTATTTAAAGAAGCAAAGACAACCCCTCCAAAAGGCATCCTACTTCATGGTCCTCCAGGCACAGGAAAGACCCTTTTAGCTAAAGCAGTAGCAAACAAATGTGGAGTCAATTTCATTTCAGTTAAAGGACCTCAGCTTCTTTCTAAATATGTGGGAGAGGCAGAGAGGGGAGTTAGGGAAGTATTTAAGAAAGCAAAACAGGCAGCACCAACTGTACTTTTCTTCGATGAACTTGAGAGTTTAGTTCCAATTCGGAATTCAGGTATTGGAGACTCTCGAGTTACCGAAAGGGTAATCAGTCAATTTTTGGCTGAGATGGATGGAATAGAAGAGTTAAAGGGAGTAGTAGTCTTGGGTGCTACCAATAGGATTGATATGGTTGATCCTGCCCTTTTAAGAGCAGGAAGGTTTGATCTTTTAATTGAGCTTCCCATCCCAGATGAGGCAGCAAGAATTGAAATCTTTAAAGTCCATACTAAAAATAAACCTTTAGACAAAAATGTCGATATTCTGAATCTGGCCATTCAGACAAATGGTTGTGTGGGTTCAGATATTGAATTCATTTGTCGAAAAGCCTCCATGTTAGCTATAAAAGAGTTTATAAACCAAAAGGATAAAGAGGAGAAGAAGTCAATATATAAATTCAGTATCAAAAGAGAGCACTTTGAAGAAGCAATCAAATTGTTAATGAGACGTAAAAAAATCGAAGAAAAAGAAATATTTTAAATAGTGTCATGTACAGTGTACTTTAAGAGAAAATTATTATATATACCAATCATTCATATGAGTGCTGACCTTGGAACACTGTCTCATGAAATAGATAAAAAAGGCATAGAAAGAGTTGGAAAAAAGTTATGGGAAAGACATAAAGAGGTGATTTCTGGTTTTTGGAATTCTGTTGTTACATATCTTAAATCTTTAGATGTTAAGGGATTTAAAATATATCAGGATGGAATGATAGCAGATGGAGAAGTGGGTATGAGGATTGTGAAGGAGGGAATAAAAGGCGGAAGTAAAAATTATGAGATCATAGCCGAGTTATTAAAGGGTGGTGCAATTTTAGTTAAAACTGAAGATTTTGCTCTGGTAAAAATGGAACATGACAAGATTAAAAAATTAGCTCAATCTAAGTCTATCATGGATAAGTTCACAGCTTATTTGGACTATAGGGTGACTAAGAACAGTTTGCTAAATGAAAGAGATAAATTTATAGCCATGAGAATTGATAGAACATTGAATCATGGAGAAACAGGAATTCTTTTCCTTGGAGCTTATCACAACATAATCGCAAAGCTTCCTAAAGATATTCATATAATTCAGTTAAAAGACCAGAACAAAATAAAAGAGTATCAAAGATTGTTCCTTCATTGGAAGAAGGATGAAAAGAGGTTTGAGGAATTGGCGAATTACCTTACATCCTGCGTTTCCATTTAATCTAATACCGTAATAACCTGTTTCCTTTACAACGCATTCAAAAATTAAACAGATTTAATCAAAGATAAAAGTGAAAATTCAAATTTACAAAGAATGTAAAATAAATTCTACAGATTTTTGTTTTTTCTTATGTAAAAATATAAATATTTTTTAATCAAAATTATTAAGATCTCAATAAAACAACAGAATATGTAAGATTTCAAAAAATAATAAAATAATTTTATTCGATTCGATGTTGGCATATTTCTTGCTTAAAATATAATTGTCATTAATTATTAAAGGAGGTCAAAATAGATGAACATACTCGAAGAAATGAAAAACCTTGCACATAATATAATTAGCTCCTATTTGGCCAGAATTGAAGCAATAGAAAATATGATTGATATTACTCATAAGAACTTAGAGGATTTTAAGGTTCAAAGAGAGAAGATGAGCATACAACTTCGCCAGATTTTGGCCAATGCTGAATCCTTAAGAAAAAAGGATTTTGATAATATGATGAAAAGTATTCTTTCTCATCAAGATGAGAGGGAGAAGGAGGTGAGAGAAATACAAAAGAATTTCTTGGAAGAGCACAAAAGAATGGCTTCTAAATTAAAAGAATATCTTTTCAATGCTGAGTCCAGTAGAATTGAAGATTTTAAAGCTTTAATAGAGAATTTAAAGACGAGACAAGATGAGAGGGAGAAGGAGGTCAGGATGATACTAAATGACTTCCAGAAAGAACAACAATATTTAACAAAGGGGTTAAGAGAGTTATTGGCTAAAGGAGAACAATTGAGGATAAAGGATTTTAAAGCTTTTTTAAGAGAGATTCAATCAAAACAAAGAAATAGAAAGAAAGCAGATGACACAAGAATGGCAAAACTCGTCTATTAAAAAATATAGTGTCAAAGAATACAGAAAGGAGGTGATACGTAATGAATGAGGAAGGAAAGAAAAAAAAGGAGGAAGAAGAGAAAGAAATAGAGTTAAACTTTGGGATTGGAAAAATTTCTTTTGGAGGATTATTTAAAGGCATAGGGAATCTAATTGATTTGGTTTCTAAGCTTTCTGAAGAAGCTGAGGAAATCAAAAAGGAAGGAGAAGTAAAACTTGGTAAGGAAATAAAAGGAGTTTACGGTTTTAGCATAAGAACATTGGTTGGTGGAAAACCAATAGTTGAGACCTTTGGGAATATTAGGGAAACCCCTAAGGGCCCTGTAGTAGAGGAGGTAAGAGAGCCAATTGTAGATATCTTTGATGAAAAGGACCATATATTAATGGTTGCTGAGCTACCTGGAGTGGAGCAGTCTGATATTCAAATTGAAATAAAAGAAGATATATTAAACATATCTGCAGAAAGAGGTGAAAGGAAATACAGAAAAGAAGTTCTTTTGCCAACATTAGTAGATGAGACTACTAAAAAGACCACTTATAAAAATGGAATTTTAGAAATCGAGATAAAGAAAAAACAAGAATAGGTGAGAGGAGAAGAAATTGATCATAAAATTATTAGATTTTTCTGATAATTTAAAAATTCCGAGGGAAGTGAAAATTGTGAGGCTTGAAGACTCCTTTAAAAAAAGTGAGAATAACTTAGAATCTCCTTCAATTTTACCTCGTAAAAAATCCAGTAAAACCTTTAGAGTATTATTTCTAATTGTGTTGATATTATGGGGTGCTACTTCTTTTCATTTATTTAAATTCTCAGACTGGAATTTTAAAGAAAGAATTCAACTTAGAAAAGAATTAAAAAATTCTCAAGATCAGCTGATTTCTCAGCTCAAAAGAGAAAAAGAAAATTTAGAGTGGATCCTTAACGAATATATCAAAATTTGCTATTATCTTGATCAGCTTTATCCAAATCCTGAAAATTCAAGTCTTGCAAAGTTAATAGCAAAAAAGGCCTTTGAAAATAGAGAAATTGGACTTTCACCGGAGGTTATATTAGCAGTGATTCAAACAGAATCTGGTGGTAATGCTAATGCAGTGAGTTATAAAAATGCCAAGGGACTCATGCAACTCATCGATGAAACAGCAACTGATAGACTGAACGAAATTGGGCTGCCTTTTTCTGAAAAATTTGTCTTTGATCCGGTTTTTAATGTGAAATTGGGAATTAACGAATTAGTCAGACTACATAATTATTGGATGAAAAAAGGGAAAGAAAAGAAAGATGAATGGACTTATTCATTTCATTCTTATTTTTGGGGAATTGATGGAACACAAAAATTAATAGATGAGGGAAGAGAAAAGGAGATCATTAATTCCGATTATGTCAGCAAAGTTTACGGATATTTTGCTGAATTGAAAGGAGAGATAAAAAGTTCAACGAAAATCAGAGTCATGGCCGATATTTTTAGATGAGAACTATACTCATCTAAAACAATAGAGGAAAATAAAATTGGAAGATCCCTCCGGTGGAAAAAAAAATTAATGAAAGAAATAAATATTTTACAGTCTTTGAAAATATAGTTGAGCCAGTAATAATAATAGATTCAAATTATGTCATTCAAGAAATAAATCCTGCCGCTGAAACATTTCTTGATATAACCAAAGAATATGCAAAAGGTAAACTTTGCAATGAAATACTCCACTGCACCATTTGCCCTCAGGATTGTCAATTAAAAGAAGCTATAAATAATTCAATGAAATTTTCTGGAATTGAAAAAGAAATGGATATAAAAGGTAAGAAAAAAATTGTTCTCATGAATTGTTCATTTATTCAAGATTTTAAGGGAAGAAATATCAGTGGAGTTGCAATTTTAACAGACATTACCAAAATAAAAAATTTAGAGGAAGGAATAAAATACCTTAATCATAAAATCTCTGTAATAAAAAAAGAAGAGGAGGAGGGGCACAAATTTGAGGAGCACGTAATTCAGATGCAAAAGATGGAGTCTTTAGGAGCATTGGCAAGTGGAATTGCCCATGATTTCAACAATCTGCTTGGCGGCATATTAGGATATGCATCACTTCTTATAACAAAGATACCCAAAAATAGTGCTTATTATCATGATGTGGAAAATATCTTAAGTATAACCAATAGAGCTTCTGATCTTACTTCTAAAATTTTAGCCTATGTTCGAAAGGAAAAGGACAATATAAGATTAATAAATATAAATAATATAGTTAATGAAGTTGTTAGTCTCCTCTCGAGAACAATTGAGAGAAGAATCTCAATCGAAAAATATTTGGAAGAGGAGTTGTTTTATGTTATGGGAGATGAAAATCAAATTCAGCAAGCTTTTCTCAATGTATGTATAAATGCAAGAGATGCTATGCCTGGAGGAGGAATATTAACAATAAGGACTGAAAATGTAACTCTTAAAGAGAGCTTTATTGAAAACTACATTGGCATAGGGTCAGGAGATTATATTCTCATAACAATTTCTGATACAGGAATTGGCATGGATGAGAAAGTGAGAAAGAGAATATTTGAGCCGTTTTTTACAACAAAACAAAAAAAGCAAGGCACAGGTCTTGGGCTTTCTATTGTTTATGAAATTATAAAAGGTCATGACGGGTATATAACAGTTGATAGTAAATTAGGAAAAGGAACCACTCTCAAAATATACCTCCCAGCAGTAAAATCACAAACATCAGAAATCATTGATCAAGAGGAGAAAAAAATCTCAACGGGAAATGGAACAGTTTTAATAGTTGATGATGAAGAAATTATAAGAAATTTAATAAGAGAAATTCTTGAGAGGTTTGGATACAAGGTATTCACCGCATCTAATGGAGAAGAGGCAATTGATATATATACAGAGATGAAGGATAAAATTGATATAATAATCTTAGACATGATTATGCCAGGAATAGGAGGAAAGAGGACTTTCTCTAAGCTTAAGGAAATAAATTCTAAAGCAAATATACTTTTGATGTCAGGATACAAGAAGAATGGAGAAACACAGGAAGCTTTAAACGAGGGCGCCTTAGGATTTCTTCAAAAACCTTTTAACGTAAATGATCTTATTAAAGCTATAAAAATGATTCTGCACCATTCTGGTGCATGCAAGTAAATTTAAATAAAAACCTTTTCAACACTGCCCTTAGGGCAGTGCGAGGAGCCTTTCGGATGAAGGAAAAGTGATTAATTCTCCTGGTATTTTAATTCTCCGAAAGGCTTCTATGAGCTGCTCAGCGAAGCGTCTAAGGAGATCTTTCTCCCATAGAGAAAGTGTTGTGTCACATTAAGAATAATGTAAAAGTTATTTAAGTGACACAACACTAGACTAATGTCTGCAAAATGACAAATTTTTATTGACAACAGAGAAAATTAAAATATAGATTAGATAGGAGATTTAGAAGTCCATGGAAGAACAGAAGGAATTATTTGACATTAGAGAATTACAGAAGAGAACAATTTTACCAAAAAAAGTTCCCCGCATAAACATGATATCCATTGAAAAAATTAGACCCAATCCAAACCAGCCAAGGAATGAAATGGGAAATCTTGAAGATTTAGTTCAATCCATTAAATCCAAAGGAATATTAGAGCCAATTCTTGTAAGAAAAAAAGAAGATTATTTTGAAATTATAACGGGGGAGAGAAGACATGCTGCTGCTCTATTTGCTGAATTAAAAGAGATTCCATGCATCGAACTTGATATTCCGGATAATGAAGCCTTAGAAATTTCTTTAATAGAGAATCTTCATAGAAAAGATTTAAACCCCTTTGAGGAAGCATTTGCATTAAAAGCTCTTTCTGATGTGTATGGTTACACCCATCAGAAGATATCAGAAAAAATAGGAAAATCAAGAGTTTATGTAACAGAAATGATCTCCATTACAAAACTTCCTGCAGAAATTATAAGAAAATGTCAGGAAAAAAATGTAAATTCAAAATCTGTTCTTGTTCAATTGACAAGATTGCACAGAAATGAAAAGGAAACTGAAAAAATAATAGAAAAAATAAAAGAAAGAGAATTAAAAAGAGAAGATTTGAGAAGAATAAAAAGAGAAAGAGAAAAACCTTATATTTTCAGTTTCAGGCCAGAATCAAAGGAATTTTCCCTTAGATTAAGGTTTAAAAGGAAAGAAGTAGAAAAACAAGAAATAATAAGAATCCTTGAAGAAATATTAAGAAAACTGAAAGAAGAATAAAAATTTTTTATTTACAAATAAAAAATTTATATATTGGTTTACATAATAAATCTTATCCGACATTAATTTATTGACTTAAAAGCTCTATTTATGATTTTTTCGCATATGCTACAGAATTTATATGATTTATTATCTGTATCTATTATGCTGTTAGAAAAAAACATGACACATCTTGAATTTTTACAATGATTAAGTCCAAATGAGTGACCCAGTTCATGAACTGCCTCTTTTAATGTTCTTAGGAGGAAGATAGAATCATTTTTTCTTTTATTATAATATTCTTCTCTTAATCTCTTAATTGAGATAAGAGAAACCTCTCCAAAAATTTCTGCCTGACCAAAGATAAAATTCAGATTCTTCACAAATAGATCCTCTTCAGTAACTCCCAGCACTTTTATCGCATTCTGTGGAACTTCTCTCTTGAGTTTTTCCATTATGAAGGGAGAATAATACTGTCCTCTTTTTTGGTCATAGGCAAAATCTAAGCTTTTATTTCCTTTTTTGAGTATTACAGGGTAAGGAAATATTTTTTCAAGAGTTTCTTTCAAATAGATAAGGCTGAAATCCTCAATCTCTCCAAGAGAAATTATGAATATTTTGTCTTTTTCCACCTATTATAAGCCTCTACTCATGGCATCAAGAAATTCTGCGTTTAATTTTGTCTTTGATAGTTTATCCACTAATAATTCCATAGCTTCAACTTCATTAAGTTGGCTGAGAACTTTCCTAAGGACCCAGATTCTATTCAATATATCTTTTTGCAATAATAGCTCTTCTTTTCTTGTTCCAGACCTTGTGATATCAATTGCAGGAAAAACTCTCTTATCTACAAGCCTTCTATCTAAGTTAATTTCCATGTTCCCTGTTCCTTTGAACTCTTCAAATATTACTTCATCCATTCTGCTTCCTGTATCGATTAAAGCTGTTGCAATTATTGTCAGACTACCTCCTTCTTCTATTTTTCTTGCGGAACCAAAAAATTTTTTTGGTTTGTGAAGGGCATTAGCATCAATTCCACCGGATAAAACTTTGCCCGAGGGCGGAACGATTGAATTGTAAGCCCTTGCAAGTCTTGTTATACTATCGAGTAAAATCACAACATCTCTTCCGTGTTCAACCAATCTTTTTGCCTTTTCCAATACTATTTCTGCTACCTGAGCATGTCTCAAAGGAGGTTCATCGAAAGTAGAGCTTATAACTTCACCTTTAACTGTTCTCTCCATATCAGTTACCTCTTCAGGTCTCTCATCGATCAAGAGAACTATTATAAATATTTCGGGATGGTTTTTCTCAATAGATTTTGCTATTGTCTGGAGAAGCATGGTTTTACCAGTTCGAGGAGGGGCTACTATCAATCCCCGCTGACCTTTTCCAATAGGTGTGAGAAGATCCATAACCCTTGCAGATATATTCTGGGGTTCTGTTTCAAGTCTTATTTTTTCGTGAGGATAAAGAGGGGTAAGCGAATCAAATTTTAAATTCTCTCTTTTCTTTATTGCAATATCAGGAGAAAGGAAATTTATTGCCTCAAGTTTAATCAATGCAAAATATTTTTCTCCATCTTTAGGAGGCCTTACAAGGCCTGAAATTGTATCTCCAGTTCTCAAATCAAACTTTCTTATCTGGGAAGGAGAAACATATATATCATCAGCACTCTGCAAATAGCTATGTTCAGGAGCTCTTAGAAAACCAAATCCTTCTGGAAGACATTCTAAAACGCCCTCTGAGAAGATATAGCCATTCTTGCGCGCCTGAGCTTCGAGAATTTTAAAGACGATATCCTGCTTTCTAAGTTCTGGAGCATCTTCAATTCCAAGATTCTTTGCAATTTTTACTAAAGTTTGAATATTTCTTTCTTCTAATTCGAGTAAATTATAATCCCTTTCCATCATGACATCTCCTTTTCATATTTTTAAATTGTAAATTTAATTTATATTTCTTTTGAGTTAATTATTATTTTTCTTTGAAAAGTTTTAAAAGAACATAATTAATTTGTTATTCCTTTTCCCAATGGTTGTGAATCAGATGTTTTTTCTTCTTTTGTCTTGACTATTTCTTTTTCTAATTCCTCATTAAAAAGTGCCGATGAAATAGGCTTTACAAGAGATAATTCCAAAACTTTATCCATATTTTCTACTAAATAAATTGTAATGGAATTTCTAACCTGTTCTGGAACGTCTTTAAGATCCGCCTCGTTATCCTTAGGAATTATCACATTTTTGACCTCTGCTCTATGGGCAGCCAATAATTTTTCTTTGATCCCTCCTATGGGTAATACTTTTCCCCTTAATGTAATTTCCCCAGTCATTGCTATGTCTTTTCTTACGGGTATCTTTGTTATTAGAGAAATTATTGCAGTGGCTATTGTAATTCCAGCAGAAGGTCCTTCCTTTGGAATAGCACCTTCTGGAACATGAATATGAATGTCATACTCTTTATGAATATCCCTGTCTATTTTCCAATCAAGCAACTTTGACCTTACATAACTGAAAGCTGCCTGTCCTGATTCCTGCATTATTTCACCAAGATGACCGGTCAGGGTAAGATTTCCTTTTCCCTTCACCATTGTGGCCTCAAAAGTAAGAAGCTCACCACCAAATTCAGTCCATGCTAATCCCTGAGCAGCTCCAATTTCGCTCTCCTTTGCTCCTTTCGAAACTCTGTATTTTGGAATTCCGAGGAACTCCTCGATTTTCTTATCATCAACTAAACAAAAATAATCCTTTCCGTTTGCAACGACCTGTTTGGCTATTTTTCTGACTATCGAAGATATTTCTCTTTCGAGATTTCTTACACCTGCTTCTCTTGTATATTTTCTTATGATTGCAAGAATAGCCTCATCAGTGAATTTAATATTTTTCTCTTTTAATCCATGCATTTTCAATTGTTTTTTAACTAAAAATCCTTTAGCAATTTCGAGTTTTTCTGTCTCTGTGTATCCAGGAATTCTTATAATTTCCATTCTATCTAAAAGGGCCTGGGGGATAGGCTGAATTATATTTCCTGTAGTTATAAACATGACCTGAGACAAATCATATTCAGTATCTATGTAATGGTCAACAAAAGTATTATTTTGCTCGGGATCAAGAACTTCCATTAAAGCCGCTGCTGGATCTCCTCTGAAATCCATGCTCATTTTGTCAATTTCATCAAGCAAAAATACAGGATTTTTTGTTTCGGCTTTTTTCATCATCTGAATAATCTGACCAGGATAAGCACCAATGTAGGTTCTTCTGTGACCCCTTATCTCTGCCTCATCTCTCACGCCTCCAAGGGAAAGTCTGACAAATTTTCTTCCCGTAGCTCTTGCGATAGATTTTCCAAGCGAGCTCTTCCCTACTCCCGGAGGTCCTATAAAGCAGAGAATCGCTCCCTTTGGATTTTTCACAAGCTGTCTTATAGCTAAATATTCTAATATTCTTTCCTTTACTTCAAACAATCCGTAATGATCTTCATTTAATATTTTTTCTGCCAATTTTATGTTTTTCTTCTCCTTTGATCTTTTACCCCAGGGAATAGAAAGAAGCCAATCAAGATAATTCCTCGATACAGTTGCTTCAGCTGATAAAGCTGGCATAGATTCCAATCTTTCGAGTTCTTTCATAGCTTTTTCTTTAGCCTCAGGAGGCATATCTGAGTTTTCTATCCTGTGTCTAAATTCTTCAATTTCATTTCCCTGCTCTTCTTTTCTTGAAGGCTCTTTTGAGAACAATCTGAATCTTTCTCCAAAGGGCTTTTTACCATCTGTTTTTCTTTTTTGTTTATCCCTTCCCTGATATTGGATTTTGGCAATTTCCATTTCAATGATAAAACTAAGCCTCAAGAGTCTTTCTATGGGATTTAATGTTTCAAGGAGGTTTTGTTTTTCGATGACAGAAATATTCAAATGAGAAGCAATAATATCAGCGATCCTGTCAGGATCATTTTCTCTCATGGAGGGAATGATTGATTCAAAATTAATATTCTGGCTGAGTTTAACATATTCTTCAAACAGATTCATTACAGAATGGATATGTTCCTTGATATCACTGAAAGGAACGACTATCTTTAAAATTGGCTTTGTTAGAACTTCATAAAAAGGAATTATTTTTTTATACTCAATTATTCTTGCTCTTTTTATTCCTTCCACAACAACTTTTACATTCCCCTCCTCTTCTGTTCGCTCATCCTGAGCTTTTAAGTGTTGAACTATTGTAGCAATTACACCGAAACTGAATATATCTTTGGGCTGAGGGGAGTAAATGGTGGGGTCCATTTGAGTGGAAAGGAAAATCCTTCTATCACCATCAAGGGCTTTCTGTAAAGCTTCTAACGAAGATTTTCTTCCTATTATAAATGGAACAAGGGTTCCAGGAAATACCACCACATCCCTTAATGGAATTAAAGGGAATGTTTCGTACAATTCAGAAATTTTTTCCGGATGGTTACCCATGTTTACATTCCTGATGCTTTTTTCAGAGTATCAAAATTAAATTCTTTTTGTTCAACGATTTCTTTTGTTATTATAAATTCTTTTATTTCTTTATTGGAAGGTAAATGAAACATTATATCAAACATTAAGTCTTCAATTATTGTTCTTAAACCTCTTGCTCCAACTTTTCTCTTTAAAGCTAATGAAGATATTGAATATAAAGCATCATCTGAAAATATGAGTTTTACACCCTCTAATTCAAATATCTTCTGAAACTGCCTGATTATTGCATTTTTTGGTTTGATTAATATATCAATAAGCGCTTTTTCATCCAGGTCACTTAATGATGCTATGATAGGTAGTCTTCCCACAAGTTCAGGAATAAGACCATATTTTATCAAATCATCAGGTTGAATCTGACTGTAGAGATATTCGATATCATCTTTAATTTTCTCCTGAAAATTAGATTTAAACCCAACTGTTCTTTTTCCCAATCTGCGAGCTATTATTTTATCCAGTCCTATAAAAGCACCCCCACAGATGAATAATATATGAGTTGTATCGATCGGGATGAACTCCTGATATGGATGTTTTCTTCCGCCCTGAGGTGGAACATTTGCAATTGTTCCTTCTAAAATTTTTAGAAGAGCCTGTTGAACTCCTTCTCCTGAAACATCCCGGGTGATTGAAGGGCTGTCACTTTTTCTACTTATTTTATCTATTTCATCAATATAAACAATCCCCTGTTGAGTTTTTTCCAGGTCATAGCCTGAATTTTGGTAGAGCTTTAATATAACATTTTCTACATCCTCTCCTACATAGCCGGCTTCGGTTAAAGTAGTAGCGTCAGCTATTGCAAAAGGAACTGAAAGAATTTTTGCAAGTGTTTGGGCTAAAAGGGTTTTTCCTGTACCTGTAGGGCCTATTAAGAGGATATTACTTTTTTGAAGTTCAACATCTTTTGTATATTTAGCCAATTTTATTCTTTTATAATGATTATACACAGCAACTGAAAGCTTTTTCTTGGCCTTTTCCTGCCCTATGACATATTCGTCAAGGGATGCTTTTATTTCATACGGGGTGGGAAAATTTCTCTTAAAATATGATTTCTGATCCCTTAATTTTTCCGCTTCGATCATATTGTGGGCCATTTCAACACATTTTTCACATATATATATTCCTGGACCTGAGATCATCCTTTGAATTTGACTTTGAGGTCTACTGCAGAAAGAACACCTTAATTCTTCCTCTCTCCCATTTTCTCTCATTTATTTCCTTTATATGCGTGAAACTTATTCTCTTTTATAGATTACATTATCAATTATGCCGTAATTTTTTGCTTGTTCTGGCATCATTATAAAATCTCTATCTATATCAGACATTATCCTTTCTTTTGGCTGACCTGTGTGCTTCATGAGAATTTCATTCAATCTCTCTCTGAGTCTTAATATCTCTTGAGCATGAATGGCGATATCTGATGCCTGTCCATGAACACCTCCAAAAGGCTGATGGAGAATTATTCTTGAATTAGGAAGCGATGACCTTTTTCCCCCAGCTCCTGCAGAAAGTAATACTGCTGCCATACTTGCTGCCTGTCCTATACATATAGTTGCCACATCAGGCTTTACAAATTGCATTGTATCATATATGGCCAGACCAGATGTGATTGAGCCTCCAGGACTGTTTATGTAAAGATATATATCCTTTTCAGGGTCTTCCGCTTCTAAAAACAATAATTGAGCTATTACAACATTTGCTACATTATCATCGATGGGCGAGCCAATAAATATTATATTATCTTTTAAAAGTCGAGAATAAATGTCGTATGACCTTTCTCCACGCCCATCTTGCTCTACAACAAAGGGAATCAAATACATTAGGAATCCTCTTTATATTTAATTATAGCTTTATTAATCAAAAAGTCAAGCGTTTTTTCCATCAATAAACTTCTTCTCAATTTTTCCTTAAGATCAGAATTTTCATATGTGTTCTTCACTTTTTCAAAAGATTGATGCGTTTGAGTGGCAATATTCTTTAACTCTTCCTCAATTTCATTGTCATTAACATAAATTTTCTCCTTCTCTGCAATCTTCCTCAATATAAGATAATTTTTAACATTTTCTCTTGCTTGAGCCTTGTTTTCCTCCCTTAATTTTTCTTCTAATTCAGGAGTTAAAGGAACTTGTGTATTCTGAATTATTCTCTCCATTATATACTCAATTTCAAGCTCTTCCAGATATTTTGGACAAACAATTTCATTCTTTTCTCTTATTTTTTCCAAAGCTCTGGCTTTTAAAATTTTTCTTTCATTAATCTCTATTCTCTTCTCTAAAGATTCTCTAATTTTATTCTTTAAATCTTCAAGATTCTGATAATTTCCAAGATCTTTTGCAAATTCATCATTTATTTCAGGAAGTTTTTTTTCTTTTATCTGGATAACTTTTATTTTGTGCTCTATTTTTTTCCCGGCTAAATTTTTTTTGGGAAAATCATCAGGATAATCAGCCGTGTATGTTTTTTCTTCATTCATCTTCAGGTTTAGAATATTTTGGTACAATCCAGGAATATTTTCAACCTCTTTCCCCATTATTCCGTAAAGTCTTTCTTTTGGCAAAAGTCTTTTTGTTTCTATAATTTTTTTCTGAACTTCAAATACTGCGAAATCTCCATCTTGGATACCTCGATTCTCAACGGGAATAAACTCTGCAGCATTATCCTGAAGCTCTTTCAAAACTGTTTCTATATTTTCTTCCTCCACTTTTGTCTTTCTAATTTCTAAATTTACTCCAATATAATCTTCTACATCGTACTCAGGGAGGTATTCAAAAATAATTTTAAATTTAAGGGGTTTTCCCTCTTCAAATTCAATATCTTTTATAAGAGGAGGGTGAAGTGGTTTTTTTTCAGATTTTTTTATCGATCTGTTTGTTCCAATCTGAATTAACTCATTTATTATTTTCTCTTTAATCTCATTGTTAAAATAGCTTTTTACCAGTTCAGATGGAGCATTTCCTCTTCTAAACCCCGGGATTTTTGAATGCGAAGTAAAATCTGAAATTACTTCTATTTTTTTCTTTTCCACTTCTTCCACTGAAATTTCAACCTCAATTTCTTCTGTGAAGTTTTTTTCTAATAGTTCTTCCCTTTTTATTTTTTTTCTCCAGTGCTATTATTACTCAATATTTTCTGCGAAAGGGGGGACTCGAACCCCCACGGAATTATCCATAGCGTCCTAAGCGCTACGCGTCTGCCAATTCCGCCACTTTCGCATTGGATTATTTATTCAATTGATCTTTAAGCCCTTATAATAACACTTTCCAAAAATTCCTGTCAATACGGAAGTGGCTCTATGTCAAAAATAGTGATACACATACTGAGAAAACAATTGGTAGGAAAGAAACAAATACCTTTCTTCTATATACCTCAACATTTCTAAACCCAAAACTAATTCTTTTTGCCATTTTTATTTTTATATGCACTCCCTCTGTATAAGCATTTGTTGTTCTGGAGAGAAAATAAGATTATACAGCCGGATTTTGATTATACAGCCGGATTTTGATATAATGATTTTATAATGAAAGTCGCTGTTGATAAAAAGCTTTTCTGGTATATGAAGGAGGAAGCCAAACTTGATCTTCAAAATCCATCCCATGTTGATATGTATGTCCAGCAGGTTCTTTCGTATGGCAAAGCAGAGAATATTAAAAAAATGTTGAAAATACTTACTTCTGAGAAATTCGTCGAATCCTTCGAACGAATAAAAAGGTTTTTACCTAATGAGGTTAGAATTTTTTGGGAGGACGGTCTTGGAGATACTGGGAAGTCTCCAAAAAGAGATACTCAATTGCCTTAAGGATCTATCGGATATTGAAGCGTTCTATCTTACGGGAGGAACTGCTTTATCAGCTTTTTATTTAAAACACCGAAGAAGTAATGATCTTGATCTTTTCACAACCATAGAAGAACTAATCACTCCATTCAGCCTTAAAGTAGAAGAGACTTTGAAGAGAAAAGGCCTCGTCATCGAAAGGAAGAGAAGCTTCCAATCCTTTGTAGAACTATTTGCAAGTTCTCCCATGGAATTTACTGTCTTACACATTGCTCTTGATTCCCCCTTCAGATTCGAAGAACCACAGGAATCTAAAGACTTTCCTAAACTCAGAATTGATAGTCTTATTGATATTTCGACTAATAAACTCCTAACTCTTTTTGGAAGAGCAACTCTCAGAGACTTTATAGATGTCTACTTTTTGATAAAAGAGAAATTTACAAAGTCTGAACTCCTACAAAAGTCAAAGATAAAAGACCCCGGATTGGACATCTATTGGCTTGGCGTTGCCTTTGAGAGAATTAAGGAATTCTCTTCAAACTCGTCAGAATTGCTTTTATTAGTAAGATCATGCGGTGTGGAAGAACTTCAGAATTTTTTTGATGAATGGAGAACTGAGATATACAGGGAGATTACAGGAGGTAGTTAAGGACGCACTCCTAATTATTTTTGGTTTAGATTTTATATGAGACAACGATTTTAAACATTATTTTGATTCATATTTCCAAAGGGAAGAATAAATATAAATGATTAGAGCAATTTCTTTTTTTTAATCTCTTAAAAGATAAATGATTTTGGAAGAAAATTCCAAAGAAGAGGTAAAGCAGAGAGCTTCTTCTAAGTTATTTCCCACTGCAAAGCTTCCGTGACCTTTAACAATTATAACTTTATATTTTTTTAGTATTTTAGAAGCTATCTTTGCAACTTCTTCTGACCCAACAGTAGATTTTACTTCTATGCATGGAATTTTACCTAAGAGGATTTTTCCTTCAGAATCTTCTGGTATTATGAAATCCTGTTTTAATGATAAAGCTATAGTATAGGGAGGATGAGAATGAATGATTGCATTCACAGGAACTTCTTTGTAGATTTCCTGATGAACTTTTAATTCCATCGAAGCTTTTTCATCAAATCCATCAAGAGAAACTTCAATTATATCAATCTTTTTTAAATCGCCTAACATTGCACCATGTTTTGTTATGAAAACTTTATCTCTCTTTCTTACACTCATATTTCCAGCATGGGAAGATATCAATCCAAATTTTTGAAGACTCTTCCCTACCCTGTTAAATTCTCTAAACATATATGTTAGCCTCTCTGAGAATTTCCACTATGTGTTTAACTTCAATAGGAGAATTTTCCCTGATTAGAGTTCTTTGGATATGCATCATACATCCTGGACATGATGTGATTACTGTATCAGCCTTAGAATCTTTTATATTATCTAACTTTTTAAGAGCAATTTTTCTGGCTAAATCATGGTAAAAAAAGCTAAAAAGACCTGCGAAACCACAGCACCTATCAGAGTCTTTCATCTCAATAAAGTTTGCATTAGGAATTGATTTCAAAAATAATCTTGGTTCTTTATGGATTCCTAAACTTCTTTTCAGATGACATGGGTCATGATATGTGATTCTTTTTTCCTCGGAAAAACCTCTGAAATCAATATCCGGATATTTCATTATAAATTCGTTTATATCCCATACAGAAGGAGATAATTTATTATCAGGAAATAACTCCTTGTAATAGTTTTTTAAAGTCACTGTACATGTTGGACATGATGAAATTACTGGAGCTTCATCATATAATTTAAATAATTTGATGTTAATTTCAGCTATTTCCTTAAATCCTTTTCGATCACCGTATGAATATAAAGGAGCTCCGCAGCATATCTCATCTTTAACAAGAACTACATCAAATCCGAGTCTATTAAGGACATCAATGCTCGCCTTCTCTATGTCTTTGTAAATATAATTAATTAAACAACCTCTATAGAAAATAACTTTTCCTTGGCTTTTTTTTGCTTTGAATATTTTTTTATTTTCTTTAGAAGATGATCTTTTATCTTTTGTGGGAAAGCCTTTTTTTGGTTCTAAAGGGTTCAAGATTAAAAAATTATAAAAAAACCTGTTTGGATCTATCTTATTATGAAATACTCTATTAGGTATATTAAGTATCTTCAACATTTCAAATGAGAGAGAAAGGGTTGACCTTTTTTTTATTATACTTTTTAAAATATTTGGAAAGATTCTAAATCCTTCATTATAGAATATGTCCTCCTTTGAGAGATGGATTATTTCATCTATTTTTATTCCGGATGGGCATTCGAAAAAACAGGATTTGCATTCCAAGCATTTTTTTATTCTATCTTTATAAATTTTCGATAATTTAAATTTTCGGCTTACATAAGATTCTATCAAACTTAACCTTCCTCTGGGCCCCATTGATTCTATTTTTTCTTCAGAATAGACTGGACACGATGGAAGACATAAACCGCATCTCATACATCTAAATACTTCATCTTTGTAAAAATCCAAATTTTCAGTCATCTTCAAATATTTTACCTGGGTTGAGGATGTTGTTAGGGTCAAAAAGCTTTTTTATGCCTTTCATTATTCTATATCCTTCATCTTTTACTTCCATTTTTAAAAATTTTGATTTCATAATTCCGATTCCATGTTCACCACTGAGAGTTCCTCCCAAAGAAAGAGCTCGATTAAAAATTTCATGAGTAACTTTTTCAACTTTTTCTTTTTCAAGACCTATTCTCATATCCGTGAGTAAAGTAGGATGGAGGTTCCCATCTCCTGCATGACCAAAAGTTCCAATTGTTAACAAGTATTTTTTACTCAATTCCTGAATTCCTCTTATCAAATCAGGAACTTTATCTACTGGAACTGTGGCATCTTCTATTATTGTAGAAGGCTTTATCCTCGAAAGAGCAGAAAGAGCAGACCTCCTTGCAGTCCATAGTTTTTCTCTTTCCATATCATTTTCAGCTTTTAAAATCTCCTCTGCATTGGAATGATGAAGAATTTTAAGGAGGATTTCTTCCTGTCTTTTAGCTTCATCTTCGTAACCATCGATTTCAATCAGCAATATAGATTCTGCACCTTCAGGAATAATTCCTGGAACAAAATCTTTTACTGCTGAAATTGTAGTTTCATCCATTATCTCAATAGTTGAAGGGATGAGCTTTTTTCTTGCCATTTCAACTACTGCTTCAGCAGCAATTTCTAAATCTTTATAAGATGAAAGGAAAGTTATTGTTTTTTCAGGCTTTGGAATTAATTTCAAAATTGCCTTTGTAATTATTGCGAGGGTTCCTTCTGAACCAACAATTAATCTTGTTAGGTCATATCCTGTAACACTTTTAACTGTCTTACTACCGGAATTTAAAACATTTCCATCAGGAAGTACAAGCTCGAGGGCCCTTACATAGTCTCTTGTAACACCATATTTTAAAGCTCTGGGACCTCCTGCATTATGACTGATATTCCCTCCTATTGTAGATACTTTAAGACTTGAAGGGTCTGGCGGATAAAAAAAACCCAGATTTTCTACTGTGTTATGGAGGTTTCCTGTTATAACTCCAGGCTCAACAACAACATAAAGATTTTTTTCATCGATATCCAGAATTTTGTTCAATTTAGTTGTTACCAAGACAATCCCCCCTCTTACAGCTAAAGCTCCTCCACTCAAACCTGTTCCTGAACCTCTAACTACAACTGGAATCTTATAGTAATTGGCTAATTTTAAAATCTCTGATATTTCTTCTCTGCTTCCTGGGATTACCACAAGGTCAGGAAGGTATTCCTGGCGGGTGGCATCATATGAATAGCAAATTCTGTCCTCTATTGAGGACAACACATTTTCTTTTCCTGAAATAAACTCAAACTTGGATAGAATATTATTTCTTATTCTGGTAAATGGATTTAAATAAACCATTTTTAATCGTGGAGAATATCTTATCAGTAACTTGTAAGTAAGTAAAGTTTTGCTGTCTGAGAGATTTTTTTGCCTGTAAAGATATGTAAGGGAGAGCACACTATGTTGAAATCCTGCTCTTTATATGCTATATTTTTTACTATGAGATTGACAAAGAATCAAATAGAACATATGGCTTTTCATATAGTAAAGTTTTTAATCAGAAATGAAAAGCTCAGTGTAATCGATAAAAATAAACTTGTAGAGAAAATTGAAAAGATTATAACAGATGAATTTTTATTAGAAGATAAATTAGATGACGAAGTAAAAGAAATATTAACTCAATATCTTGACGAGATAAGAAAAGGAAATATTGAATATCATACCATGTTTCGAATGATAAAGCAGAAATTAGCAAAAGAGAGGAAAATAGTGCTATGAACGGAAGAATATCAAGGGAAAAAATAAACCATCTATCAAAAATTATTCTAAAAGAGCTCCAAGAAGATGAATCAGTTGATTTTTTAGATGATTTAAATGAAATCAGACTTGCTATTGTGAAGGCTATTGAAGAAGAATTAAAAATATACGAACAGATAGATGAAAAGGCAAGAAATAAAATACTATCCCAGAAAAAAACAGTGGTGGAAGGAAGCAGGGAATGGGAAATTTTATATAGAAAATATTATAATGAAGAAATTCAAAAGTTAGGAAAGATATGGGAATAAAACAGTGAATAGTGATCAGTGAATGGTAAATAGAAAATAATAATTGGGCAAACAAAGATACCAAAGAAAAGAAACGAAAAGCAGCAAAAAACAACAAATAAAAATCAGATATATAATTTTGAATTTTTGATAAAGTATTTAAGATTTCAAAGAGAAAAGGAGAGTTTCTCAAAAGTGGGATAATGAGTAATGATTTCGTTGAAATAGAAGAAAGAGTAAGATACGCTGAGACAGACAGAATGGGGGTCGCCCATCACTCTAACCATCTCATCTGGTTTGAGATGGGAAGGTCGGAATTCTGTAGAAGAAAGGGCCTGCCTTACAGTGAAATAGAAAAATCAGGGTATTCTCTTGTAGTTGTGGAAATATTTTGCAGGTATAAAAAACCTTTAAAATATGAACAAAAATTCCTGATAAGAACATATTTAGAAGAGCTAAACAATAAAAAAGCAAAATTCAAATATGAATTGATAAATCATGAGGATAGCACAATAATTGCAGAAGGATATTCAATCCATGTGGTTACCAATTCTGAGGGAAAATCCTCCACCTTGCCAGACGGAATTCTGCATCGATTGAAAAATTAATTATCTAAAGTTAGACCTTAAACACTTATCAAATTTTTCTCAATATTTTTCCAACCAAACCCCTTTTAATTTTTATTGCATTTGAAGGACAGTTCTCCTGGCAACAAAAACAGGAAATGCATTCTCTATAATCTATACGCATCTTATTCTTTTTTATAGAAATTGAGCCTGAAGGACAGACCTCCATACAAATTTCACATAGATTGCATTTATCATGCTTTATAAAGGGTCTTGGAAGAGTTCTAAAAACAATGTTTCTTAAAAATGGACTCAATCTTCCTTCGATGATTATTGAGGAGGGTAAACTGAAATTTTCTATTTGATTAACTCCAGAGTTATTTATTATTTGAATATTCTTTAGATTCCAGTTGCCATTGTATATTCCGATCCAAAGTGGCCATCGATTCCGATTCAAACCGGCCACTGATTCTGATTGAAAGTGGCCACCCATTCCGATTTATTCCGGCCACTTTTTCGATGAAATCAGAATTTGAAAAAG